>CAZNQN010000329.1:0-3511 GCA_964574925.1 uncultured Phycisphaeraceae bacterium
CGTCTCGTGCGCGCGTATCCGGAGCTTGCCGACGGTCGCTTTCTCGTTATCGCCGATTTCGAGGAGCCCAAACATCTCGAGCTCGTGCGGCTCATCGGCGTCTCCGATCATGCCCGTCGCTTTTTCGATCCCCGCAGGGGACGACCCGAAACGGGGACCGGGTGCCTGATCTTCACCTCCGGCTCGCCGCGCGACGCCGTCGTCTTCAGCAACGAGTCCGCCACACAATGGTACATGAAACAGGACTGGCGGGCCTACGACCTGTTCATGCTGTCCGTCCACGTCCCGGAGGAGGGGCTGGCCCTGAGCCTGACGTTCCGCGGCGGACCGGCCGCCGAACCCCTCCGCACCGAGACGACCGTCCCGTTGCGGGCGGGCTGGACCGTCGTCCGGCTGGATCTCGCCGATATCGGCGAACAGATTCCGCTCGACGACGTACGCGCCTTGCGGATCGCGCTGGTCGGGCACGACCACCCCGTCGAAGTCCGCCTCGACGACCTCCTGCTCACCTCGTTTCGGCGCACGCTCCTCGGCGATCCCGAGCATCGGGACAAGGGACTCTATGTGCAGCGGGTCGGACGGCGCTGGCGCATCGGGGCGAAGAACGACCGGACGGATTTCGAGTTGACCTTCGCCCGCGGTCAGATCATCGCCTGGTACGACATGCACGACGATCCCTACCGCCTGCGCAACCTCGTGCGGGGCACCTCGCTGGGACCGACGCCGGTGATCCTCGAAGAAGGGCGCATCCAGCCCCGGGGATTCGCGCCGCTGGGCGAGGCGGTGCATTCCGCGATTCGCATCCTGGAGATGAACCCCACGCGGGTGGTGGTCGCATGCGAGTGGCGGTTCGTGCGGGACGCGATCCGCGCTGGGGAGCCGTCCGATGCGGCCCCGGTCCACCGATGGGTCTACACGATCTATCCCAGCGGGCAGGTGTATGCGGCGGGGGAGGTGACCGTCGCGCACGGCGGATGGCGGGCGGGCAAGCTCGGCCTGGCGGTCGGCGCCTGGGCACCGCCGAACGATCCGCCCTCGGCCGATGTGTTCGGCCCGGAATCGGGGGGAGGAGCATCGCCCGACGACGTGCCGCCCCACGCCGTATTGCGTTATGGCGCGGAAGGTGCGGCGCTGCTCTTCGTGCCGCGCAACGCCGAGAGGCTCCGCGTCGTCCGCGAAGGGAACGCGCTGTCGGCGAACCCGATCACGGAAGCGGCGTCTGCGGGACCGGGAGGAAAACCGGAAGCTGAAAGTGACAAGGGTCTGTCATCGGAAACGCTGACGCTCCTCGCGGAGGGGATCGGTCGGCCCGTCGGAGACGGGCGGGTCCGCTGGCGGGCGCATCTGGTGTTGACCCGAGGTCGGGCGCTGGCCCCGGAAGAAGCCGCCCGCCGCGCCCGCGAATATCGAACCCCTCCGATGCCCCGTCTGGAAGTGGGCGCCTTTTCCACCATCAAGGACGACCGGGGTGACGAAGCGCAAGGTTTCGACCCCGTCGGCGGCTGCTACGTGATCCAGCCGGACGAGGGGCGGATTCGTCTCTATCTCGATCCCCGGACCGGTCCGCGCTATTCCCCCGTCCTTGTGATCCCCAACCCGCAGGGGCGGCAGGCGTGGGTCTACGTGGACAACCTGATCGAGCGGAACGTTTCGGTCACGCCCCGGGGCGAACTGGTGTTCCAGCTCCCCGGCGAGATCCGACGCCGGACGGTGGTGGAGGCCCTGTTCCGCCTGCCGGAGCAACAGGTTCCCTCTACCTTGACACCTCCTCCATGAACCTCTATACTGCGGCTCTCGATTGACGTTTCCCCTTATTTGATAAGGGTTTACGAAAAAATCCCGCCGGCGGCGGAAGAGCCGGAATCGGACCATACCGGTGGCCAGGGCCAAGCGACCAACCAGGAAAACGACCGGTCGGAAGAAGGCGGTCAAGAAAAAGACCGCCGCCACCGCCAAGCGGAAGAAATCCGCCGCGAAGCCCGCCAAGGCGAAGAAACGGACCGCCGCCCGGAAGACCCCGGCCCGCAAGGGGACCAAGGGGGCGAAGCGGCCCGCCGTGGTGGCGAAACGGCGAACGGCGACCCGCGCCAAGACCACCCGCAACAACAAGCCGTCCGCCACTTCGCAGGATCCCATCCAGTTCCCGGAAGCGATCCGCAGAATGCCCCGCACGCACCTGTCCGCCAAGGAGCTTCGCGAGTTCCGCCAGATGCTGCTCGCCAAACGGGCCGAGCTCTGCTCCGATATGGAACGGCTGTCCCGCCCGACGCCGGAGGGTTCCGGCGCCGATCACGTGGACCAGACCTCCATGCCGATCCACATGGCCGACGTCGGCAGCGACACTTGGGAGAAGGAATTCACCCTCGGGCTGATCGCCAATGAGCAGGCGCTGGTGCGGGAGATCGACGAGGCCTTGGAGCGGATCGACAACAAGACCTACGGCATCTGCCTGGCCACCCACAAGAAGATCGACACCGCGCGCTTGCGGGCCAAACCGTGGGCCAAATACTGCATCGAATACGCCCGTGCGAAAGAGGAGGGGCGGGTGCCCTGAACTTCCGTCCGGACATGCCCGACGTCGCCCCGAACCCGGCGTCCTGCCCGTCCGTGCCGGAGGTGGCCCTTCGTTGTCCCGCCGCCCATTTGCGATTCTGGACGGCCGCCGCCTTTTTCCTCGTCCTCGATCTCGGCTCGAAATCGTGGATCTTTTCTCATTTGAAACCGGAGGAGGTGCGCCCCGTCATTCCGCACGTGCTGGAGTTCCGCCGCTCGCTCAACGACGGCGCCGTCTTCGGATCGTTCACCGGACAGACCGGTCTGTTCATCACCGCGTCCGTGCTGGCGCTGTTGTTCGTGCTCTATGTCTTCAGCACCAGCCGCCGCTCGCAGCGCGTGCTCCACGTGGCGTTGGGCATGGTGCTCGCCGGCGCGCTGGGCAACCTCTACGACCGATGTTTCGTGAAAGCCGACGTCGTGGTGGTGACGGATTCGGACGGTCGTTCCCGCTCCATCATCGGCACACTGCGCGGCGATCCGGACGGGCCCGTCGTGCGGATCGGGCAATGGCCCGACGGCACCCGCGCCCGCGCGTTCCGACGGGAGGAAGTGCGCGAAATCCGCCACCAGGGCGTCGTCCGCGACTTCCTCAATTTCGTGCCCACGTTCCCGAAATGGGTTCCGCGACTGGGGGGCTCGGACATCTGGCCGTGGATCTTCAACGTCGCCGATGCGTCCCTGGTCTGCGGCGTGCTGCTTTTGTTCATCGGTCACTGGTTCGAACGTCCGCCTCCGCAGGAAGATTCGTGAGGCGTTTCGAAACCCCGCTTTCCCGCTTCGCTGCCGGACAAAACAACCTGGGATGTTCGACGAAGCCGAAAACGCGGGGACCGAGTCACGACCGCTCAATCAGAGCCGCGACCACACGGACCGAGCGTCGAGCGCAAGAACCGAGCCGCGACCGCCACAACCGAGCCGCGACCGCCTGCCTGTGCGTGCGGGCACGCACGCAGAC
>CAZNQN010000330.1:0-3178 GCA_964574925.1 uncultured Phycisphaeraceae bacterium
CCCGTAGACCCTTTACCGGAATTGCGGACCGGTATCTTCCTCGTTGGAGATGCAGGGCGCACCGTGTCGTCGCGCGGGATCGAGCCCGCGGCTCGGGACGCGAAAACGAACAATGTCTGAAAGGTACCCGGTCGACCCACCGGGCGCCGATTCCGCTTCCCTTACGCGGTGTCTCCACGCGATCCCCTCCGATGCGGGCGGACGTTTGTCTGCGGGGGGAAGTCGTCCGACCGCGCCTGCTGATTCGTTGGCGCCCGGGGACGGGAAGTCAACCGCACCCCCTGCCGGCGGATCAGGCCGGCTGTTTTATCGCCCGCGGCCGCGATGATCGGACGAGCGATCCGCGAGAAACCGTGATCGACTGGGCAGACGATCCCGTTCGGCTATAATCGCCGCCTCACGCGGGACCGGATGAACGCGGCGCGGTTCTGCAGCCATGGTCCGACAACGGGTTTCCCGCGGCCGGCTGGAAGCAAAAGCCCTATGCTGACATACCGACACGTCTGCATCGAAAGCCTGGGGTATGAACTCCCGGAGGAAGCCGTATCCTCGACCGATCTGGAGCGGGAGCTGGCTCCGGTCTATGCACGCCTCGGTCTGCACGAAGGCCGCTTGGAAATGATGACCGGCATTCGAGAGCGCCGCTTCTGGAGCAACGGGACGCTTCCCAGCGATGGCAGCACGCGGGCAGGACGAAAGGCCCTGGCAAACGCCGGCGTCGAACCGGAACAGATCGAGTGCCTGCTGCATACGTCGGTCTCCCGCGACTGTCTGGAACCGGCCACTGCCTCGGTGGTCCACCACAACCTCTCCCTCTCCCCCAAGGCGCTGCTCTACGACATCTCCAACGCATGCCTGGGGTTTCTTAACGGCATGATCTCGCTCGCCAACATGATCGAGCTGGGGCAGGTCAAACGGGGTTTGATCGTCGCCGGGGAAAGCAGCCGCAACCTCGTCCGTACCACCATCAAGCAGTTGCTCGGTGCCCGTCACCTGAGCCGGAAGGAATTCAAGACGGCGTTCGCATCCCTGACCATCGGCTCTGGGGCGGTGGCCATGGTCATGGCGCATGATTCGGTCGCGCATAGGGACCATCGTCTGGTGGGCGGCGTCGTGCGGGCGGCCACCCAGCACAACGACCTGTGCCGCGGCAGCGAGGACACCGGTTTTCGCGCCGAAGCGGCCATGAGCATGTCCACCGACGCCGAAACCCTGCTTCATCACGGTTGCGCCCTGGCGAGCGAAACGTGGAAGGATTTTCGAGAAACCATGGGGTGGTCGACCGAGGACATCCGCCGTACCTACTGCCACCAGGTCGGGATCGCCCACCGCGACCGTCTGTACGAATCACTGGGCCTGGACCCGTCGCGCGACCTTTCGACGTTCGAATTCCTGGGCAATGTGGGGTCGGTCTCGCTGCCGATCACGCTGGCGCTCGGGGTGGAGCGCGATCCGCCGCCGCCGGGGGAAAAGATCGCCCTGCTGGGGATCGGAAGCGGTCTGTGCTGCATCATGCTCGGACTGGAATGGTAAGCGCGCGACCCGATGCCGATGAACGGCGCCCCGCACACCTCCGTCGCGGACACGAACCCGCAAGAGAACCCTGCGACGCGGATTCCGGATGAATCGACGACGCCCGGACTGCGGTTGTTCCGAGACCATCCGCTGGCGGATGAACTGGCCCGCCTCTATCCGTTCAAGCCGCACTTTCTTGCAACACCGGGCGGGCGGATGCATTACGTGGACGAGGGGGGAGGCGAAGCCATCGTCCTCCTGCACGGCAATCCTACGTGGTCGTTCTACTATCGTAACCTGATTCTCGCCCTGCGCGACCGCTATCGTGTGATCGCGCCCGACCATATGGGGTGCGGATTGTCGGACAAGCCGCTCGAATATCCGTACACGTTAGGCACCCATATCGAAAACTTCACCCGGCTGATGGACGCCCTCGATCTGCAAGAGGTCACGCTCGGCGTCCACGACTGGGGCGGGCCGATCGGGTTCGGATGGGCGGTGAACCATCCCGATCGCGTCCGCCGCCTGATCGTGTTCAACACGTCCGTCTTTCTCGGCGGGCGGGTTCCGTGGCGGATCCGGGTGTGCGGATGGCCGGGCATCGGGGATTGGCTCATGCTGAACAAGAACGCCTTCCCGCGGGCGGCGATGCGGATGGCTCTTGTACACAAAGAGCGCGTACCTCCGGCCGTTCGCGAGGGATACCTTCTCCCCTACGATCGCCCCGCGCACCGAACGGCCCTGCTGCGATTCGTGCGCGACATCCCGACGCATCCCGGCATCCCCAGCTACGCCGTGCTGCAAGGAATCCAGGACTGCCTCGGACGCCTGCGAGACCGTCCGATCTGGATCGGATGGGGTCTGAAGGACTGGTGCTTTACCGAGACCTTCCTGCGCCGCTGGCGGTCATCGTTTCCACATGCCGCCGTCCACACGTTCCCCGACGCCGGTCACTACGTCGTCGAGGACGCTGGCGAACGGATCATCCCGCTGCTCCGCGGTTTTCTTGCGGGAGGCTGACCTCCTGCCCAGCCTACGCGAGACTCGAACAACGCCGACGGAGGATCAACACGCCGCCGATCAACACGGCCACCGCAGCCGCGACGAACCCCCACGGCTGCTGAGCGGGGATCGGTGGTCCGCACCCTGGATCGCCGATGCAATCCGGATCGGCACAGTCCACCAGATTGTCGCAATCGTCGTCGATGCCGTTATTACAGTTGCTCTCCGTCGCCGGCGAGGCTCCGCAATCCAGCACGCACGTGCAGGAATCCTCTCCCGCCGTCGGATCACACAACCCGTCACCGCAGCGGGCATTGGTCGTGCACGGATCGGGCGTGCACTGAATGCCGTCACCCAAGTAGAGACCCTGCCCCTGACAAAGCAATTGGGACGTCATCACGCAACCGGCGGGCGTGCAGCAGGCGCCGACCTGTTGCGGCTTGTCCGCATTGGCGATGAACACCCCGTGGGCGGCCCACCGCTGCTGCTCCGGCGTCATGGGTTTGCGATACGTTCCCGGCGTCGTGCAGTCGCAGGCAAACGCCGGATCGATCTCCAACCCCGGGAAAAAGCCGTCCGGGGCCGGTGTCGAGTTGAATCCGCTGGTCTCCGGAACGCCGTCGCAATCCGTATCCACCACGACCGTCGGGCTGATTGTCGT
>CAZNQN010000330.1:3188-3503 GCA_964574925.1 uncultured Phycisphaeraceae bacterium
ACCAGGCACCCTGCGACTGAAGCACGATCGGATCCGGCGGAATCAGTGTCTGCTGCGCGCCGTCCATCAAGCGCGTGAACGTAAACTGCGGCAGCACCGGCAGCGTGGCGTCGTACGTCCCTCCGTCGACACACTCGTGCCGGATCGTCATCTGCCCCTGCGGTTGCGGGCCTGGCGGCAGACACACGCGCACGTCCCACAGCTCCGAGTTTCCGCTGGGGTACTCCACGGTGATCGGTGAGACAGCTGTAAGGCTCAACGCCACGATCTCGATGGGGACCGTGTCCGACGAGCCGCACGCGGGCAGCGCCGCCG
>CAZNQN010000331.1:0-3492 GCA_964574925.1 uncultured Phycisphaeraceae bacterium
CCCCGCCAGGGCGCCCGCATCGTTGGCACACAGGTTCAGGATCAGCATCGAGCCGAACTGCTCGAACTCGCCGCCCAGGCTGCCGCCCGGACCGCTGGCCTGGAGCATGAACTTCGTATGCTCGGCGCCGATCTGGATCTCCGTCCCCGGCGGCAACCCGTCGACGATCTTGTGCGCGTCGTCCGGGCTGACGTACGGGCAACCGGCCGGCGGCAACTGCACCGTCCCGCCCACATCGGGCAGCACGCACGGAGGCGTGCCCTGCGCCTCGGCGACGGCCCCGGCGGACGCACACGTTCCCGCGGCCGGTCCGCCCGGCGGCACCGCGTGGCACTGGGTGTCACCTACGCACTCGCAGGCGGTGATCCGCGTCGCGCCCGTAAACGGGTCGACCGAGATGCACTTCGGCTGACACGTCGCCGGCGGTGTGGGCACGTTCTGCTGACAGAGCTTCTGCGAGATCGGACTCTCCGGCGTGTAGCACACACACTGTCCCGGCACGATGCAGCAATCCGGATTGTCCGGCGGATCGCAGTAGGACCCGTTGATGCACTGCCCGAAGCAGTCCCCGCACAACTGGATGGAAATATCGGTGTTGGGCAGGTAACACGCACACGCGCCGGACGAGATGCAGCAATCCGGATTGCCCGTCGGATCGCAGTACGACCCGTTGATGCACTCGCCGAAGCAGTCGCCGCAGTACTTGATCGATTCCTTGCTGTTCGGCGCGTAGCACTGACACGCGTTCTTGTCGATGCAGCAGTTCGGATCGTCGCAGTACGAGCCGTTGATGCACTCGCCGAAGCAGCCCGTGCCCGGACACGGCGCCTGCGTGCAGGCGCTGCCGTCCGATGTCGGCTCGCACGTCGGCGGCGGGCAAACGACGCCCTGGCACGTATCGCTCGCTTGCGGCGTCCCGTTGCGGAGCGCACAGCAGGCTTCCGCCAGCAGCTCGCACGAGCCGTCGGGCAGGCAGCACGCCTGCACCGGACCGCACGGAACGTTGTCGCCGGCGTAGATGCCGCCGAGGGCGTCGCATTCGGCCTGCGACACTTCCGAGCAGCCCAGCGGCGTGCAGCACGCACCCGTCGCCACCGGATCGCAGCGGCACTCGATCAGGATCTGCCCCGTCGCCGGATCCGTGCTTTCGATCCGCGTGCATGCCGTCCCCGGCGGGCACTCGCCCACGCAGGTCGGCGCCACGTTGGTGGCCATGCGAACCGTGCCGATCGTCGAACCCGCCATCCCTTCCAGCACGCTGCCCGGTGCGCCCTGGAAGTCGATCTGGTAGGTGATGTCGAAGAAGCTGTCCACCTGGAAATCCCCGCTGGGCAATTGCTTCAGCGTCGTCTGCCCCGGACTGGGCAGCCCGAAGCCGGTCCCGCCGGTGATCTGCAACGAGTCGAAATCGGGATCCCCGGAGAGTCCGCCCTGGAGGAAGAACATCTCCGTCGGGAACGTCTGCACCGGATCGCCCGGCGTCCGCGGTCCCGTGTGCACCTGCACCGCAACCGGAACCGCCAGCGTCCGCGTGAACCCGGCCAGGTCGCCCGTGCCCCGCAACGTCAGTTGCAACGTCGAATCGAAGCAGTCCACGTTGCCGCCCAGCGAGCCTCCCGTGTCCTCGCAGAGTCCCGGCGGCGGACAACCCGGGAAGGCCGCCGCCCCGCCCGCACGCGTGCAGATGAAATTGAGGTGGATCGGATCCAGTTCGATGGTCGTGCCCGGCGGCAGACCGTCGATGATCTGGTGCACCTCGTCCGGGCTCAGGTAGGCGCATCCGGCGGGCGGCAACGTCACCGTCCCGCTGCCGTTGTCCGGCACCACGCACGGACCGGTGGCCGGACCGGCCACGCTACCGGCCGCCCCCGCAACACCCGGAATCTTCACGTGACACGCCGGTGTGATCGAATCCAGACAATCGCACGCCGTGATGGTCACGGCCCCGGTGGCCGGATCGAACAGCACTTCCTTCGGCAGGCAATGCTCCTCCGGAATCGGCGAGCAGGCATCCGGCACGCAGCTCAGTCCGTCGGGAGACGGCTGACACACCTGCGTCGGACACTCGCACGTCACCACGTCGCCGGGATTGAGCTGCGACGAAGGCCACTCGAAGGCACCGGTCGATTGCCCGTTGACGTGCACGAAGCAATCCGGCGTCCCGTCCGGACAGACCCCCTTGCACGAAAACAGCACGTCCGGCGTCCCCGGAATCGGCGTGATCGTCACCGGTCCGCACTCCGGACCCTCGATGAAGCACTCGCATGCCAGCGGCATCGGGCCCGCCGCCGGATCCCACGCCACCTGGCTCGGCAGGCAGAACTCCACCTGCGTCGGATCGTTGGGGATGCAGCCCGGCACCATCGCACACCAGTCCTGACCCGCCGGCTCCGGACAACGGTCCGTCGGCGGCACGCAGGCGTCGTCGAACCCGTCCCCGTTGGAATCGCCCAGACAGTTCGTCGGCGTCCCACCGGCGGCCTCGCATTCCGCCTTCGTCAGCGGCTGACACGTCCCGTCCGGCAGGCAGCAATCCGGGAACGTAAAGTGGATCGCCCGCACCAGGTTGGCGACCGGCACCTGCCCGGCCACCGGCGTCGGCGTATCGAACAGCGGCGTGCAACCGCCGAAGTGGAGGTACCGACCGTTGGGCGGCAGGCACGTCACTTCCTCCTGCACCCGGATCGGCGTCTGGTTGTACACCGGGCCCGGCAACGCACCGCCGGAAAGCTCCACGAATACGTCGAAGAAGCTGTCCGCCAGCGATGGATCGACCGGGTTCTCCGCCACCGCGCCCAGCGTCGGCGACAGCGGGAACGTCCCCAGTCCGGCCCCGCCCAGCATCGTCACCCCGGCGGTGTTCGTGAGATTCATATGCAGAATCTCGGTATCGATCACGTCATTGTGCAGATCGACCGGCCGCGTCCCCGGGAACTGCGCCGAGTCGTCCAGCGGACCGACCTTGTGGATCGTCGCCGGTCCGCTCAGCACCAGATTCACATCGGCCACGCAGTCGAAGTCCAGGTCGATCCCCAGAAGCGCCCCCGTCGGAATGGTGTCCTGACCCACGCCGCCCGGCGGACAGGTATCCACCCAGTGCGGTCCGGGCGGGCACTCCTGACACTTGCTCGCCACGCAGGCATCGTCGATCCCGTCCCCGTCCGTATCGCCCATGCAGTTGGCCACCGGCACCCCGTTGGCCGCTCCACACTCTGTGGTGGGGATCAACGCGCAGCTCCCGTCCGGCAGACAGCAGGGCGTCCCGCACGCCGGATCCGGCGTGTGCACGCACGTCAGCGACGCCGGATCGCACGTGTCGATCGTGCACGGATCGCCGTCGTCGCAGTCGGCATCCGACGTGCAGCAACCCGGAATCGGCGTGAACACGCATCCGCCCGCCGCCGGATCGCAGCTATCCGTCGTGCACGGGTTTCCGTCGTCGCAAACCACCGGTGTATGCGTGCACTGTCCCGTCGTCGGATCGCAGGCATC
>CAZNQN010000332.1:0-1277 GCA_964574925.1 uncultured Phycisphaeraceae bacterium
AAGTCGAGAAAATCGCCCTTCTCGTCGACGGCGTAGCCGTAGAGCTCGAGCTGGAGGACATCGTTGTCCCGGCGCGACGCGAGGAACTGGCGGCCCGCATCGAAAGCGGTCTCAAGCACGACGTGTTGTGCGTAACGGGCGGCGTGTCGATGGGAGCGTACGACTTCGTGCCGGAGGTGCTCACCTCGTGCGGCGTGACGGTCCACGTCCGCAAGATCGCCGTCAAGCCCGGCCGGCCCACCCTGTTCGGCACCACGAAGAACGGATCGGCGGTCTTCGCCCTGCCCGGCAACCCGTCGAGCGCGTTCGTGGCCTTTATGCTGCTGGTCCGACCGGCGCTGGCGGCATTGCAGGGAGAGACCGACCCGCTTCCGCGGGCGTTTCCGGCCACGCTGAAAGGATCGCTGGGGCCGACGCGCGATCGGCAGACGTTCGTCCCCGCACGAGCGGGGGTCGATGCGGAGGGCGAATGGACGGTCGTGCCGACCTCGTGGCACGGATCGGGCGACGTGTTCGGGCTGGCGCGGGCCAACGCGCTGATCGTTCGTCCGCCGCACGCCCCGGCCGCCGAGAACGGGCAACGCCTTTCGGTGATCCGGTGGAACGGGAGCTGACGTCTTGACGCCCACCGCCCGCGTATCCGGACGCGCATCCCGCAAACGACGACGTTCGCGCGGAAAAAAGGCGCCGGCGTCGACCGGCACGGAAACTTCCACCCCACCGATCCCGCGACGGTTCCCCGATCTGTCCCGCCATCGAGACCTTCTGGCGCTGTGCGCCATGACGCTGGGGCTGCTGAGCCTGATCTTCCCGCCGATCTCCTTCTGGCCCGCGGCGCTGGTGTGCATGACGCCGTGGCTGACGGCGGTGGGGGCGACGCCGCAGGCACGACGGGTGTACGCCTGCAGCTACGCCATGGGGCTGGCGTTTTTCCTGCTGAACATGCGCTGGCTGTATTTCGCCACCGGGTGGGGGTACCTCGCGCTGAGCGTGTACCTGGCGGCGTATTTTCCGCTGACGGCGATCGCGCTGCGCCACGTGGTGCGGCGGCGGCACTGGCCGCTCACCCTCTGGTTCCCCGTCGTCTGGACGGGATGCGAAATGCTGCGGGCGGTGGTGATTTCCGGGTTCCCGTGGTTCTTCCTGTCGCACAGCTTTCACGGCGTGCTGCCGGCCATCCAGATCAGCGACCTGGTCGGCGCCTACGGCGTGACGTTCGTGGCGGCGGCGGTCAACGGTCTGCTGGCGGACGCGTGGCTCCCGATACTGCGCCGCCG
>CAZNQN010000332.1:1287-3491 GCA_964574925.1 uncultured Phycisphaeraceae bacterium
CCCGCGTGGTGGCCGTGAGCGCCCTGGTCGTCGGCACGCTCGTCTACGGGGGAATCCAACTGACGCGCGACACGGGACGGGTGGGACCGAAGGTCGCGGTGATCCAGGGCGATTTCATCAACTCCATCGACCCGGAGGAGGCGCCGGAACCGCACGATCGGTTCAAGGACGCGGAGAAGTTCCGGACGTACCTGTCGATGATCGACGCGGCGGCGGCCCAGCGACCGGATGTGATCCTCCTGCCGGAGACCCCGTGGATCATGTACCTCAACCCGGAGGTCCGCGATCTGTTCCCGCTGTCGCGCAAGAGTTACGCCGCCTTGCAACAGCGGGCGTCCCGCTACGGGGCGACGATCATCACCGGCAGTGCCTCGGCCATCCCCACCCCGAACGATCTGCTGGCACCGATGCGGCGGTACAACTCGGCCACCGTCTTCCGCCCCGACGGAAGCGAGCCGCAGCGATACAACAAGGTTCACGTCGTGCCCTTCGGGGAGACGGTCCCGTTCCGCCAGGGACGATTCCGCTTCCTGTACTTCTGGCTCAACAGCCTGATGCCCTTCAGCGGTCCGGACGGAACGGTGGAATATTCGATCTTTTCGGGGACGGCCTTCACGCGCTTCGAGCTGCACGCGGAGGGACGGTCGTACCGGTTCGGGATTCCCATCTGTTACGAAGACGTGATGCCCTACGTCGCCCGGCGGTTCGTCTCCGGAGGCAGCAAGACGAAACAGGCGGACCTGCTCTTCAACATCAGCAACGACGGATGGTTCGGACGGGGGATCCAGCAGCCGCAGCACCTGGCCATCTGCGTCTTCCGCGCCGTGGAGAACCGGGTGGGGATCGCGCGGGCCGTCAACACGGGGATCAGCGGGTTTGTGGAGCCGAGCGGGCGGGTGCATGATACGCACATGCAGGATCCGCAGGACCGCTGGCCGGGGGCGTGCGGATACGCCGTCGCGCGGGTGGGCGTGGACAGGCGATATACGTTCTATTCCCGTCACGGCGACTGGTTCGCCTGGGGATGCGCGATCCTGTGGCTGATCGTGTTCCTCGATTACTGGGTGCTCCGCGTGCGGGAGCGACTCGAATGACGACCGCCCGAAACGCCGCCGCCGGCTCGATTCGACGCAACCGCCCTCGAGGAGCCGACCGGACACGGGACAGGACCCTGCTTGTGCCCGCGACGATGCCGGTGATCCTGTTCCTGATCGGTTCGGCCGGCGGATGCGCGGCGCCGGGGCGCGCGGGATCGGCACCGGCCCGGCAGCCGCCGGACCGGCGGGCGGTGGACGTGCTCAAGGCGGCGCTGCGGTACGAGGCCAACCCGGTCGTGCGCGTGGAAGCCGTCGAAGCCCTCGAATCCTACGGCGATCCGTCGGTCCTGCCGTGGTTGCGATCGGCGCTGCTGGACGGTCATCCGGCGGTGCGATTCGCGGCCTGCGTGGCCCTGGGGCGACTGAAGGACCACGTCGCGACGGGAGCCCTCCGCAACTGCGCCGCCGACGAGGACCCGAGCGTTCGCGCCGCAGCGCTGTTCGCGCTGCACCGGCTCGGACATCCCGAGGGAACGGGACGACTGGCGACGTTCCTGCTGACGCACAAAGAGGCCACGGTGCGGCGGAACGCGGCCCTGCTGCTGGGACTGATGGAGGAACCGGGCGCGATCAGAATCCTGGCCAAGGCCATGAAGGATCCCGATGCCGGCGTTCGCCAGCACGCCCTGGAAGCGATGGCCCGGCTCGGCAACGCGGAGGCGAGACAGGAACTGGTGTTCATGACCAACGCCGGCGTCGGCTCGGAGAGGTCTTCGCGCTGAACGCCCTGGCCGGCACCGGGGATCGCCGCTATGTGGACACGTTCCGTTACAAACTCGCCCGCGGGGCGCACCTGGAAACGCAACTGGCGGCGGCCCGCGGACTGGGGCGGCTCGGGCTCGACGACGGCTTCGATATCGCCCTGCGGGCTGTCCAACGCCAGCGAAACGTCCGCCCCGATCCGGACGATCCGCCGGATGCACAGATTCTCCGTGCGCAACAACTGGGGGCGGCGGCATTGGGGGCGATCGGTCGGGCGGACGCCCTGCCGGCGCTTCAGGCGCTGATGGATCGCTCGGACGATCCCCGCGTGCAGGTCTCGGCGGCGCGGGCGATCCTGGAGATCGTCAAGCGGCACCGTCCGGATGCCTGGCCGCTGGACGAAAC
>CAZNQN010000333.1:0-3490 GCA_964574925.1 uncultured Phycisphaeraceae bacterium
ATCCTGACGGTACCGCTTCGGAACTCGTTCCGCGAGCCGGTGGAGGTTCGTGCCACGGTGCGAAAACGGAGAAGATGCGCTGTTACCTGTCTGCGTGCCCACACGCCTGCTTTTGCGTCACACGCAGACAGGCACACGCAGCTGGTCGCGGCTCTGTGTGCCGTCCGCTGTCCGGAGCTGCAAGCGACGTTTTGCAACGTTTCGCTTATTCCTTCGGAACGCCGGTCGGGGTACAGGCGATGGGTTCGGGAAGGTCCAGCTCCGAAAGTTGGCGACGGATCCGTTTTTCGTCACCGACCAGAACGAGCACGCCCTGTTCCAGCGGAACGGCCCGGCGGGCGATGTGGTTGATGTCTTCTGCCGTTGTGCGGGAGGCCGCCTCCAGATCGGCGCCGAGTTCCGTGAACGGGCGATGGTTCCGCACGAAATCGACCGCGGTGTCGAGGATGTTGCCGATTCCCGCGAAGGTTCCGATCATCCGCATGCGGGCGGCCGCCCGCGCTTTGTCGGCTTCCTCGGTGGAGACGTTGCCCGTGCGGATACCTTTGAGCTCACGGAGGAACTCGCGTACCGAAGCGCCCGTGACGTCGGCGCGGACGGCGGAGGAAGCGGTGAAGTAACCGACCGAGGGGTTCATCGTGTACCGGCAACCGGCGCCGTAGGTATAGCCGTGGGTTTCCCGCAGGTTCTGGTTCAGTCGACTGGTGAAGCTGCCGCCGAGGATGGTGTTGAGCAACTGCAACGTCGTCCGCTGCGGATTGTCATAGGGCGGGGCGGGCAGCACGAACTGCACCACCGTCTGCACGGCACCCGGACGGTCCACCACGATCACGCGGAAGGCGTCGTTTCGCGGAGGCGGAAAGGAAGGAGGGGAAGGTGCCTCCACCGACGGTTCCGTCCAGGAACCGATCGTGGCTTCGAGGGTCGATTTCAACGCACCGCTGGAGATGTCCCCGGCCGTCAGCAAAACCGCCCGGGACGGACGGAAGAGCCGCCGGTAGTGGGTCCGCACGTCGTCTAAGGTGATGTCGTCGGCCGTCTCCTGCCTGCCGGCGACCGGTCGGCCGTAGGGATGGGCGTCGCCGAAAAAGGATCGCAGTCCCACGGTGCGAGCCACGTACTGAGGTCGATCGAGAAGCTGGGCGAGTCGCCGCAGGTGTAACCGATGCACGCGTTTCCATTCCTTTTCGTCGAAGCGGGGACGCTGCACGGCGTCGGCGTATAGCTTCATCGCTTTCTCGAACCGTCCCGCCAGCGAGGACAGATCGACGCGGATCGTTTCGGGATCCACGTCCGTATCGAAACGGGCACCGAGCTGGTCCAGCGCCTCCGCAAACGCCAGTGCATCCCGATCGCCCGCCCCCTGGTCCAGCATCTGCACCGTCAGCGAGGTCAGCCCCGCCTTGCCGGGCGGATCCACGGTGGATCCGTACGGGAGCACCATCGTCAGATGGATCAGCGGCAGTTCGTGCCGTTCCCAGTGGTGCACGGTCAGGCCGTTCCGCAGGCGAAAGGTTTCCGGCATCGGAGGCTGAAAGGGGCGCGTCGCCAGCGCTTCCGGTCGCGCGTCGCGGGGGTTTTCTTCCGGCGGCTTCTGTTCCGGGATGACGCGAAGGATCAACCGGGCGTTCGGCGTAAGCACCCGCTTCGCCCAGTCGCGCACGCGTTCCACCGTGGCGCTGCGGTAGCGGTCCAGGTCGCGGCGGAACGAGTTGGGTTCGCCGAAGTAGAACTGGTACCGGTTGAGGGCGTCGGCCTTGGCGAGCAGGGACTGAAGACGGGAGACGAACTGATATTCGACCTTCGCCTTCTGTCGCTCAAGCTCGTCAGGCGCAGGCCCGGTGCGCAGGAACTCTTCCACCACCTCGTCGATGGTCCGTTCGAGTTTGTCCAGCGAGACGCCGGGTTTGGCGGTGGCTTCGATGGAAAACAGCGAGCCGAGCAGCATGGAGCTCTGGTAGGCGCTGACGTCGGATGCCAGATCCTGTTCGTAGACGAGTTTCTTGTACAGACGGGAGGAAATCCCGTCGGCCAGGATGGCGGCCGCCAGGTCCATCTCCGCATCGCCCGGCGCGAAATGGGGCGGGCTGTGGTAGACCATGTAGGTGCGGGCGAACTGGACGCGATCGGTGAGCGTGAGGCGCTTGACCTTTTTCAGTCGGACCGGTTCGGCCTCGGCATGGAGCACGTCCGAGCCGCGGGGCAGCGTCCCGAAGAGGCGGTCGATGAGGGGTTTGACCTGGGCCGGATCGAAATCTCCGGCGACGACGAGGCTGGTGTTGTTCGGCACATAGTAGCGGGCGAAGAAGTTCTTGACATCCTCCACCGTCGCCGCTTTGAGGTCTTCGTGCGTGCCGATCACCGGGATGTGATACGGATGCCCTTCGGGGAACATCAGTTCATAGATGCGCAGGTCGGCTTTTCCGTAGGGGCGGTTCTCGTAGGACTGACGGCGTTCGTTACGAACCACCGCCCGCTGCTTGTCGAGCTTTTCCTTCGTCATGGCCTTGCCCAGGTCCTCCAGGCGGTCGGCATCGAGCCACAGCAGCGTGGGCAGCAGTTCGGAGGGACCGAGCGAGAAGTAGTTCGTGCGGTCCTCGCTGGTGGTGGCGTTGTTGAAACCGCCGCCCGCCTCCATGATGCGGTCGAACTCTCCTTCCGGGACGCGGTGCGTGCCCATGAACATCAAATGCTCGAAGAGGTGGGCGAATCCCGAACGGCCCCGCGGTTCGTCCTTGGCGCCGACGTAGTACCAGAGGTTCACGCAGACCTCGGGCGCCGTGTGGTCTTCGTGCAGGATCACCGTCATGCCGTTGGGCAGGGTGTATTTTTCATAGGGCATGTCCTGTGCCGATGTCGTGGCACCGTGGAAGGTGATGAACGCTACCGTTGTCCAGAGGATCCGTCGCATGGTCGCCCTCCCGTGATCTCGTCGTCCGTCGTCGAACCCTGCGGCGCGGGGCCGCACGGAACCGCATGATAGACGCGCTCCATCCGCCCGGCCAGCGAAGATTGTCGAAAAGGGTCATCGACCGGTCGCCGCCCGGTGGGCGTCACGAAACTACAAGAGGTGTTCCGCGGTGAAGAATCCCAGGTAGGTGCCCATGGCGTAGCCGAGCGATCCGACGAGCACGGCCGGCAGCGTCAGGTCATCCCGTCCCAGGCTCCGGGCGAGCGCCAGGGCCGAGGTTCCGCCGCCGATGTTCGCCTGCGAGGCGACCGCCACGATGTCGGGATCGATCCGGAACGCAGCGCCCGTCAGGAAGAGGATGAGGGCATGGACGGTGACGGTGACGGCGATGATCGCCAGCAGGAGCAGGCCGATGCGTCCGATGGCGTTGAGGGCGGCCACGTCGCAGAACGCCCCGATCACCGCCAGGAACAGATAGACCGCGAACATCCCCAAAAGTCGCGTTCCCTTCAATCTCGCCACCGGGCGGAGCTGGGCGAGGATCAGCGCCAGCGTGGTCAGGATCAACACGGACGGGAT
>CAZNQN010000334.1:0-3485 GCA_964574925.1 uncultured Phycisphaeraceae bacterium
GTCCTGGGCGGGACGTTTTTTCTTCCCCTGCTGGTATCTCCCGTTTTTGCGTTCCTACTGGCCGGTGTGGTGTACACCGTTTTCCGGCGGACCCGACTGGCGCTGGGGGTGACGCGGGAGACATGCGTGTGCGTGGCCGAAACGTACGAGCCGGTGACGGTCGCCGTCGACGGGTCGCTGATCGTGCGGGCGACGGGTCTGAAGATCGCCGGGGGGAAGGACCGCACCGCCTGCGTGGAGCGGTACGGAGGACGGGTGGTGGGGCTCGATGCCCAGCGGATCGTGGACGGGGTGCATCTGGTCAGCGCGGGGGCGATCAGTTTCGCGCGGGGATTGAACGACACGCCGAAGATCGCGGCCGTGCTCGTCGCCGCCGGCGCGTTCTCGCAGGCACCATCCGTGCTGGGGGTGGGGGCGGCCATCGCATTGGGCGGTCTGCTGGCGGCCCGTCGCGTCACCCACACCATGAGCGAGCGCATCACGGAGATGAACGACGGACAGGCGTTGACGGCCAATCTGGTCACGGCCGGGCTGGTCGTCGGGGCGTCCCGTCTGGGGGTGCCGGTTTCCACGACGCACGTCAGTTGCGGCAGTCTGTTCGGGATCGGTCTGGTCAGTCGCCGTGCCCATCTTCGGGTGATCGGGCAGGTGCTGCTGGCGTGGGTAACGACGCTTCCGGTGGCGGCCGCCCTCGGTTTCGTGAGCTGGACCGTGCTGACGCGGTAGAGCGTTCGTGGAATTCGTGGGGCGGGTTTCTTCCACGTTCGTTGCGAGCGGCGCAGCGGCTCTTCGCGCGGCTTCAGGTCCTCCTGTCGGTGCGGGTGCGAATCACGGATGCGTGGAACCTGCGGCGGATTCGCCGGCAGGGGGCGACGTGTCACGTGGTCGCCCGATGGCGGTGGAGAGCGTCCACGAGGTTCTTCAGATCGTCGGGCGGATCGGCTTCCAGTTCCATGGGCTTGCCGCGAATGGGGTGCACGAAGCGGATGCGCAAAGCGTGCAGCGCCTGCCGCGCGATCAGCGGTTCCGTGGAACCTTCTCCCGAAAGGTCCCGTTCGCTGATCGGGTGCCCGCCGTAGAGCGTATCGCCGACGAGCGGATGCCCGATCGAGGCCATGTGCACCCGCAACTGGTGCGTCCGCCCCGTCCTGGGAAAGAGCAGCACGGCCGTATACCCGGCGAAGCGCTCGTGCACGCGGTATTCGGTGACGGCTTCCTTGAACATGGCCTGTCTGGGCGGGACGGCGGCCGAGGGGGTGACCATGCGCGAGGTCGTCTGCGGATGGGGGGCGAGCGGGCGGTTGATGATGTCGCCGTCGCGGTCGAGGACGCCCTCGCAGACGGCGAAGTAGGTCTTGCGGATGCTGCGCCGCTCGAACTGGAGCGCCAGTCGCCAGTGAGCCTCGTCCGTTTTGGCGATCAGCATGATGCCGGAGGTGTTCTTGTCCAGGCGGTGGACGATGCCGGGTCGAAACGGATCGCCGCCGCGGCTGAGCCGCTCGGCGTGCCAGGCGGCGGCATTGGCGATCGTGCCGCGCTGGGTGGCGCGGGCCGGATGGCAGACGATCCCGATCGGTTTGTTGATGGCCAGGATCCAATCGTCCTCGTAGACGATGTCCAGAGGGATGTCTTCCGGGACGAGTTCGGTGGGCGGCGGCGGAGGGAGCAGGATTTCGATCACGTCGCCTTCGCCGGGTTCGTAGCTGGGTTTGGAGGGCATGCCGTTGACGGTGACAAGCCCCTGGCGGATGTAGCGTTGCAAGACCGTGCGCGAGATGCGGGGGTAGCGATCGGCAAGGTAGCGGTCCAGTCGTCGTCCCGCGACCCGCTTCGTGACCACCTGCCGCTGAACCTGGAGCGCCTCCTCACCGTTTTCCCGGTCGGGAGGAAGCCTCGTTCCGCCTCGGATGGTGTCGTCTTCTGAAACGCTCATCGGTGTCGAGTTTTCGTGCCGGGATTCCGTTTGCCTCCGCAGCCTGCCGGGGAACGTTGTTGTTCGCAAGGGGTGTGCGTTCCCCTATTCGCCCGCGTGGCGGCGAAGGAGATATCGCCTTCTCACGGTCGGCCCATTGCGGGTTCGGCGAGCGCGGCGTTCATCGTCGTCGCCGGCGGGCGGGACGGAAGCGGCTGCCGAGCGTCTTGGGCGGGGGCTTCACGGCGGCCAGCTCCGCCGGTCCGTGCACCGGCAGATGGAAACGGGACGGCATGGTGGGCGGCGTCGGTTCGGGCACCTTCTGCGGCGGCGGCGTGGGGGTAAAGCCGGGCACCTCGCGCCGCGGGATCTCCCGGTTGATGTGCTTCTCTACGTTCGTCAGTTCCTTTCCCTCCGCGCGGGAGACGAAGGTGATGGCCGTGCCCCGCTCCCCCATGCGGGCGGTCCGTCCGATGCGATGGACGTAGACCTGCGGATCGGGGGGGATGTCGTAGTTGATGATGTGGGAGATGCGGCTGACGTCGATGCCGCGGGCGGCGAGGTCCGTCGCCACCAGCACGCGGATCTGATGGCGGCGGAAGCGGTCCATGACGCGGTCGCGTTTTTTCTGGATCAGGTCGCCGTGGATTTCCTTGGCTTCGATGCCGGCCTTGTACAGTCGCTTCGCCAGCTTGCGGGCGGCGGCTTTGGTGTTGCAGAACACGATGCTGATGGGCGGATCCTCCTGGGCGAGGATGAGCTTCAGCATGGTGAACTTGTCGTGCGGTTCGACGCTGACGTAACTCTGATCCACCTCGTCCACGGTGATCTTGTCGCGGGAGACGTTCACGTCCAGCGGGTTCTTCATGAACTTGCGGGCGAGACGCTTGATCTCCTCGTCGATGGTGGCGGAGACGAAGATGGTCTGGCGCGTCTCGGGGACGCGGGAGAGGATGGCCTTGATGTCGTCCCGGAAGCCGATGTCCAGCATGCGGTCCACCTCGTCGAGGACGGCGAAACGAACGCCGGAAAAGTCCAGGTTGCCGCGGCGGAGAAAATCCAGCACGCGCCCCGGCGTGCCCACGACGAAGTGGGGCTTGCGTCCGAGCTGGTGAAGCTGGGTGGCGATCTTCTGTCCGCCGTAGACGGGCACGATGTGCAACTCGGTACAGACGGCCAGGCGACGAAGTTCGCCGGTGACCTGGACCGCCAGTTCGCGCGTGGGGGTCAGGCAGATCGCCTGCAACCGGCGGGTGGTCTCGAGTCGCTGGAGAATGGGCAGGCCGAAGGCGGCCGTCTTGCCCGTGCCCGTGCGGGCCTGACCGACGATGTCCCGTCCTTCGAGGGCGGGGGGGATCAACCGGGTCTGGATTTCCGTGGGGGTGGTGAAACCGAGCTTGGCCAGAGCCTTGAGGAACCGTGCGTCGATGCCGAGGCGGGCGAAGGCTTCGGGAAGGGGTTGTTGTTTGTGCATTGTCGAGTCGTGGATACTCCCAGAACGTTACGTGCGTGAGGTTGCGAAACTCATCGAATTCAAACCGTTTATTCTATCGTCTTTTCGTCGGTGTGTAAA
>CAZNQN010000335.1:0-3480 GCA_964574925.1 uncultured Phycisphaeraceae bacterium
GGCCCGCTTCCTGATCCCGATGGGCATCGCCATCGCCTCCGGACTGATCTTCGCCACCGTCCTGACCCTGGTGGCCATCCCGGCCCTCTATCTGATCCAGCTCGATCTTCGGCGGGTCTGGATCCGGATGCGGGACATCCTGGCCGGTCGACCGGAGCGCGATGTCCCCCTCGAGACGCTGATCTAGCGCGTTTCTTAAAATCGTGGTCCGCCCCGTTCTTCGTTGGATGCGGAGGTGCCCCGCTGCATCGCGCAGGCTTCAAGCCTGCGGCTCGGAACAATAGAACGAGAAATGCTCTCGCGCGTTTTCCGAAATCGTGATCCGGTTATGATCCCGCCGAAGCTGCCTGAAGAATCGAAGCGGGCTCAAGCCCGCGGCTCAGGGGGATGCATGGTCATGGCGGGAGCAGACCGGCCATTCGGCGACGACCCGGCGCTTGACCATCGGGTCGCCGGGAGGCGGACCGTGACTCGTCGTACGGGGTTGCCGCCCCTGTGGTCTGTGGCCGTCGTGCTGTGCGGGCTGACGTTTCGTGTCCCGCTGCTCGCTCAGGAACCCACGAAGGGACGGTTGCTGCGGATGGTGGGGGAGGGGTTCCGCGTGCGGGAGACGGTGCACTTCGCCATTGCGTATGACACGCCGTACGAGGTGGTCCGGCCGCTCGTCGGACGGCTGGAGGGGACGTACCGGGCGGTGGTGCGACTGGTGAAACGGCTGGGGCTTGCGGTCGAGGCGCCGAAGGAGCGACTCGGCGTCGTGCTGTTCGCACGGTATGAACGGTACGCGGCGTTTCTGGGGGACGGTCGGCTGGCGGCGTCGGCGGCCGGTCTGTACGACATCGAGCGGAACGTGGCCATCTTCTGTGACACGCTGGAAAGTCCGACGCTTCGGCCGCTGGTGGAACGGATCGACGCCTTGCGGCATCGGCTTCGTGCGCTGACTACAGACGGGGCTTTCGAACCGGTTCGGGCGCGGCGGGAGGCGCTCGAACGGGCATTGCACGATTTGCGCGTCAAGGAGGGCGTGCTGGTGGAGCGGATCAACCGGCTGGTGATCCAGCATGAGGCCGCCCATCAGATTCTCTACAACCTCGGTGTGCACGTGCGGGGGCGACCCAATCCCGTGGTGCTGGCGGAAGGGCTGGCGTGTCAGTTCGAAGTTCCGCAGCCGCCGACGCCGACCGGCGCGCCGCAGATCAACGGGGCCCGGCTGGGGGACTTCCGTGAGGCGCTAGGGGTCGCAGCGGGGGCGGATTCGATCGACGAGGCGGCCTATCGTGAGGCGGTTCGTTCGGGACGGTATCTACCGTTGCGATTGTTGCTGAGCGATCCGGCAGCGCTCGACCCGGGTGGGCGTTTCGCGCAGTTCCGATACGCCCAGGCGTGGGCGCTGGTGTACGATCTGGTGCGTCACCGGCCGGAGGTGCTGGGACGATGTCTGGAACGCATTCGACGCCGCCTGCGGGAGAATCAAGCGGTGCCGGCCATGCCGGCGACCGACCTGATCGACTGCCTCGGCGTGGGCGAAGCCGGGGCGGAGCGGGCGTGGGTCGAACGGATGTTGAAGTTGCGATACGATCCGCAGGAGGCGGGGAGGTGAGCGCGGTCGGAACCCGCTCGACGGGCGCGGCGGCGGGTTTGCGGGTTTCGTTCGACGCCGGGGCGGGTCGAACGAAGCGGAATCACGAGGCGGAACGCGGACGGCGGTCATGAAATCGTTGCGTCGTTACGACGTGCAGGCGACCTGCGGGATGGCGGCGGCGCTGGTGTCGGTGGTTCCGGCGCTGGGCGGCGTCGCCCTTTCGATCCGCAACTACGACGCTACGCTGGGGCAGATCGTCTACGGCAGCAGCGGGTTGTTCCTGCCGGCGTTTCTGGGATGCGTGGCGGCGTCGGCGCTGCCGGCGGCCGTGGGGTTCGTCCTGGGATGGAACAGCGCCGGTCAGCGGCGCAACGACAAACCCGGTCGCTCATGGGTAGGGTTCTTCGTCGGAGGTCTCGTGCTGACGCTGGACGTCATCCTGCTGATCGCCTTCTGGATGCTGCGGCTGGAATACACGGCATAAGGGATCGACCGTTTCTCAAGTGTGCGGGCCGCTCCGGTCCCCCCCGGATGTGAATGAGGTGCGGAGGAACCGTGCGGACAGGGCTTGCAATACGAAAACGAACAACGTTTCAGGGGTGGTTCGATCCGCGACGGTCGAGGACGACGGTTCCCTCCTTGATGACGACGGCGACGCGGCGGTAGGCCTTGACGTCCGTGAGCGGGTCGCCGCGGAGGGCGACGAGATCGGCGACGTAACCGCGGTCGATCCGGCCGAGGTCGTCGGCCCGATCGAGGACGGCGGCTGCGGTGGCGGTGGCGGCGCGGAGGGCATCGACGGGGCGCATGCCGTATTCGACCATCAGCTCGATCTCGCGGGCGTTGTCGCCGTGGGCGAAGACGCCGGCGTCGCTGCCGCAGGCGATGGTGACGCCGGAGGCAAGGGCCCGCTTGAACGTCTCCTTCACGTTGACCATAGCGGGCGGCGGAGGCTGATCGGGTTGCCATCCGTTGTAGCGGGCCATCGCCTCGGACGCCGCCAGCGTGGGGCAGAGCACCACGTCGTGGCGGCGCATCAGCTCCAGGATATCCGCCGATGCTTCGCTGCCGTGCTCGATGGTGCGGACGCCGGCGGTGACCGCGCGGCGGATGGCTTCGTCCGTGACGGCATGGGCGGCCACGGGCAGACCGGCACTGTTTGCTTCCGCGACAATCGCCCGAAGTTCCTCCAGGGAGAAGGTGGGGGTGGGGCGTTCGCCCGGTCGGCGGCGGTAGTCGGCATAGACCTTGATCCAGTCGGCGCCGGCGGCGATCTGTTCCCGCACGGCGCGGCGGACGCCGTCCACGCCGTCGGCCACCTGGGCGCCTTTGGGCATCGACCAGCGGGGATCGAACCCGGACGGTCCGTAGCATCCGGTGGCTACGATGGCGCGGGTGACCGCATAGACGCGCGGGCCGGGCACAACGCCGAGACGGATCGCCTCGCGGATCCCGACGTCGGCGTACCCGGCGCCTTCGGTGCCGAGATCGCGGATGGTGGTGAACCCGGCGTGCAGCGTCGCCTCGGCAGCGGCGACGGCACGGGCGGTGCGCAGTCCGAGCGGTTCCTTGAGCACCTGGTCGTTCCAGGAGGCCTCATCGTAAGGATGCAACAGCAAGTGCGTATGGAGGTCGATGAGACCGGGAATCAACACGAGTCCTGAAAGATCGAGCACGTCGCGGTTGTCGTCGAGTCGAATGGAAGAAGCGGGCGCGACGGTGGTGATGCGGCCGTGTTCGATGAGGACGGCGCGATCGTCGAGCAGGCGACGCCCGGCGGGATCGAGCACCTTGGCGCCGAGAAGAAGAAGCGGTTTCGGTTCGGCATACGCCTCGGCGGGCACGAGGAACGGGACCAGGGTGAGCAACGTCCAGAAGCGGGCGGACCGGTGGAATGT
>CAZNQN010000336.1:0-3460 GCA_964574925.1 uncultured Phycisphaeraceae bacterium
GCCCCGAGGTGACGGACTTGTGTTTGCCTGCCTTGGCCACCGTGGTGCGGCTCCGTCCGAAGTCGAGGGGACGCCGGCGTCTCCGGCGGACGGACGCCTCCGCGCCGGGGCGTCAGCCTATGGGCGGGATCCCGCTGCGGACGGGCACGATACGACGGTCGTTCCGGTCCGCCCCGGTCGGATCACCGCTTGCCGGCGGGGACGGCGGCCGGTTTCTTGGACGGCACCACCGTGCCCGAGGTCGCGCTCGCCTTGGCCGTGCCCGGTTGACCGTTGACGCCGATGACGCATTTGCCGATGAGCACCGCGCCTTCCGCCACTTCGAGGCGGGCGGCCTGAAGGTCGCCTTCCAGCTTCGCGGAGGCGGCGAGCTGCACCTTGGACTTCGCGGTAACGTTGCCCTTGACCCGTCCGTCGATGTAGATGCTGCCGGCTTTGACGTCGCCCGTCAGCGTGGCCCCTTCGGCCACCTGCAATTCTCCGTCGCTGGTGATTTCCCCTTCGAACTTGCCCAGCAGTCGAACGCTCTTTTGCGCGGTGATCTGTCCCTTGAAGACGGCGTCCGCCCCGATGGTGGTGGCGAATTCGGTACTGCCCTCGGCCATGAGACCCTCCTTGCCCTTTCGTCGTTCCTCGTGGTTTGGGTTGTGGTTTCTGCTTGCCTGTTCCTTAGAGGCGTGCCCCCCGGAGGCACCGGTCAAAGGGGCGATTATAGCGCCGACGACGACCCGTTCAACGGCTTGGAGGAGGGAACACGCAATCCCCGTTTGTAATCATTTGTAGGACAAGATGTTATCGACGAACCGGAAAAGAATTCACAGGCCAGTGCCGGGTTTGGGACCGGAGGCGGCGGGAAGTGGAACGGCGGCGGATTCCGGCGGGTTCTCAGCCGGGATGACCGCAAGAATCTCGCCCGCCACCCGCTTCACGAGGAACAGCGCCACGATGGAGAACACAAGCAGGTCCGGCTGGAGGGCGGATTCGCCACGGGCGGTTCCCGCGAGCGTCCGCAGGGCGAGCGCGGCGAGGACCGCCGGGGGGAGGAGGTTCCAGCGGATCGGCTGCCCGGTTCGGGCCGTCCGCCACACCCAGGCGGCCAGGGGGGCGGCGCAAACGATCACCCTCTGAAGCGCCTCGGGAACCGCGACGGAAAGCGGTGCCCGCCACAACGACAGGAGGGGCCACGGAAACCCTTCCGTACCGGACGCGCGATGCGGCCCGCCGGTCCAAAGAAGGAGCAGTGACACGGTTACGGCACCGGCGGCGAGGGGCGCGTCGAATCGCGACGGGGCCTGGACGGGGACCTTCGCATTGCGCCGACGGGAAGACCCGATGAGATGCATGCGCGCACGGAAACCGGCCAGGTGCGCGCCGATCATCGCCGCGACGGTGCGCAGCGCGATCGATGCCGGTTCGAACACGTGCGATCGGGTGAACAGTTGCAGGCACTCGATCAGACCCGCGAGAACGAATACCTGCACGATCGCATGCGCGCGGACATGCGTCTTGGAGATGGTGTTTGTCGTCCCGGCCCGCGTCCACAGGAAGGCGAGCAGCGCGAACCATGCGGCGCTTTCGAGCTCCGCGAGGGTTTCCGTCGGGAACGAGCCGGCGGTCGTGACGATCATCGTTTTCCGGAAGGCCTCGTGCAGTCGATCCGTCCCGACGACGAAATCGAAGGGGAGGAGATGATACACGAACAGTCCGATGGTCAGGATGGAAGCGGCCGCAGCGCAGGGGTCGATTCGCAGGGCCGCGATCAGGCGGCTGCGCGCGGCCGTGAGAAGGCGGACCATGTCGGGTGCCACGAGCGCGCCCCCGGCGGCGCCGACGACGTTGAGCACCACGTCCGCCCAAGAGGCTACCCGCGACGGCAGCGCGGTTTGCACGGATTCCAACATCGTGCTCAGCACCAACGCGAACGCGCCGGCCGCGAGGATTCGGCCAATGGGCTTTCGAAGACGCCGCGTATTCGATCCGATCCACAGGCCGATCGGAACATAGACGAGGAGGTTGAC
The DNA here is from genome assembly GCA_964574925.1 of uncultured Phycisphaeraceae bacterium. GTDB lineage: Bacteria > Planctomycetota > Phycisphaerae > UBA1845 > UBA1845 > CAZNQN01. The sequence goes on from CAZNQN010000336.1 coordinate 2,019, forward strand.
GATGACGTCTTCCAGCGACGAAAAGGCGGTGCACCCCTCGAACGCGAAGAAGAGGGCGGTCGCCGGTCGCGTCCAATGGAAGTCGAACGGCAGCAGCGAACCGTAGACGATCAGCGCGATCCACAACAGCGCCCATCCCGATCGACCGCTCGACGGCTGGGGAATCGTTCCCGGACGGCGGTGACTCGTGCCCCGACCGACGGTGATGTGGGCGTCGCTTTCCACCCGCGTCTTTCCCCCCTTCGCGTGTAAGCGGCATTTGCTCGATGATCTTCATCGAAAGGCGTTCTGATTGCCGGATTGTAGGCGCGAACGGTCGTCCGCCGCGCAGGTTCCGATATAATCGGCTCGGAGATTCGTAGAGATTCGAGGGCGGCACCGGGTGTGCCGGAGTCTTGCAGAAAGGCGATCCATGAAAGCGACGGTCATCCGCCGATTCGGCGACGCGGACGTACTGGAACCGGCCGAGGTGCCCGATCCCGTACCGGGGTCGGGGGAATTGCTCGTGCAGGTTCACGCGTGCGGCATCAACCGGTACGACCTCTACCTGCGCATGGGGGCGGTCTACACCGATCTGAGCTTCCCGCACATCCTGGGGGCGGACGTGGCCGGCACGGTCGCCCTGGTCGGGCCGGACGTGACCGGATGGCGGGAGGGCGAGCGGGTGATCGCGGCGCCGGGGTATCCGGTCGACCCGGCCGACTGGGACATCGTTCCGGAGAACGCGGCCCCGAGTTTCGAAGTCACCGGCACGCACACCTGGGGCGGATACGCCGCCTGCATTCGGATGCCGGCACGGTTCGTGTTGAAGGATCCGACGGACCTGCCGCCGGTGGAGGTGGCGGCCATGCCGCTTGTGCTCATGACGGCCGTGCACGCGGTGGAGACGCTGGGTGAAGTCGGACCGGGCAAGCGGGTGCTCGTCCAGGCGGGCGCGTCCGGCAGCGGCAACGCCTGTGTGCAGGTGGCGCGGGTGCTGGGCGCGCGGGTGGCGACGACGGTCGGTTCGGAGGAGAAGGTGGAGGTCGCGCGGGCGGCCGGCGCCGAACGGGTCATCAACTACAACGAGCGCAACTTCGCCGACGAGGTCCTCGACTGGACGGACGGCGTCGGCGTCGACGTGGTCATCGACAATGTGGGCGCCAGCGTGTTCGCCGACAACCTGCGGGCGCTGCGCGCGGGGGGCATCCTGGTCAATTTCGGTCTGGTCGGCGGGATGAGGACGGAACTGGATCTGCGACAGTTGTTCTTCCGCCGCCACCAGTTGCGGGGTTCCTTCATGGGAAGCATGGACGAGCTGCGGCGGGGACTTATCTGGCTGGCGGAGGGGAAGATCCAGGCGTTCGTGGACCGGACGTATCCGCTGGCGGAAGCGGCCGACGCTCATCGATACATCGAATCCCGGAAGGTCAAGGGGAAGGTCGTCCTTGTGCCGTAGTCTT
>CAZNQN010000337.1:0-3457 GCA_964574925.1 uncultured Phycisphaeraceae bacterium
ACCGCCGCCCGACCCGCCCGATCCGACACCGGCGGCGGAGACCGGGTCGGAGGCCGGTCAGCAGGTGTCCCCTCCACCGGCCGACCCGCCGGGAGAAACGGTCCCGCCGCCACCGCCTCCCGGTCCGCCGGTTCCGGTGACGGACGAGGCGCGTCCCGGGGCGTGCTGTCTGGTGCTTTCCTGTGAGGTGACGACACGGGAGGATTGCCTCTCGCGGCGGGGGACGTTCATGGGGTTCGGGCGGGAGTGCGTGATCGCCGAGTGCATCGCGCTCGTCGCGGAGCGCGACACCGACGGCGACGGGCTCAGCGACCTGGAAGAACTGGACCGGGGACTCGATCCGGAGAATCCGCTCGACGGACCGGATATCGACGGCGACGGCATCCCCAACGGCGAAGACCGCGATGTGGACGGGGACGGGATTCCCAACGCCTACGATGCGGACATCGACGGCGACGGACTGCCCAACCGCGTGGATCGGGACATGGACGGAGACGGGCTGCTCGACCCCATCGACCCCGATACCGACGGCGACGGCGTGGACAATCTCATCGACAACGACGACGACGCCGACGGCAACGACGACGAGGACGACGAAGACGATTGCCCGGAAGAAGAGGATACCGGCTGCGACGAAAACGACGACGATCCGCTCTGTTTCATCCGCTTCTTGTTCGAGCACGATCAGGACGGCGACGGCGTCCGCGACTGCAAGGACTCCGACCCCGACGGTGACGGCTCCACCGATGACGACGCGGACGGCGTGCCGGACCGCAGGGAGATCGCCGACGGGACCGACCCGGACAACCCCGACTCCGACCGCGACGGTCTGCGCGACGGGGAGGAACAGCGTCTCGGCACCGATCCGCTCGACGAAGACACCGATGACGACGGGTTGACCGACGGCGACGAGGCGGACAACGGAACGGATCCCTCCGATGCCGACTCGGACGACGACGGGCTTTCGGACGGGACGGAACGACGGTTGCGGACCGATCCCAACGACGCGGATTCCGACGACGACGGTTTGACGGACGGAGAGGAAGTCGCAGCCGGGACGAACCCGAGCGACGAAGACACCGACGGCGACGGCATCCCCGACGGGCAGGACACGACGCCGGCGGGCGAATGAATCCCGTTCGCGTGAAAACCGGAACCGGGCTGAATCACCGTGATCCGGTGAGAATCGTCACCGGTTCGATGCGCTGTCTCTTCGGAGGGTTCAAAACGTTGGTGGCGGATGTGGGCGGAGAACGCTTGGCAGAGCCGCAACCGTAAGGAGCGGAAGGTGCCGGGTTCCGCACCACGAGCACGAACGTCCGTAGGTTCGCCGAATAAGTCTTGAAACAGTTTCTATTGGATTCGATGGGCATCGGCGCGGTCCGCATTTCCGAAGAACGCGCGATGTGTGCAAGCGAGTAAGAGAACATTTCGCAAGAATGTCGAGCGGTTTTCCGCCCGTCGGATGCGGATGGCGTAAGAGCGGATCGCGCGGGCTGACGCCCACGACTCGGGATACGGATTCGAGCCATGCTCTCATGCAGAAGGCAGGCGGTTTCCTGCGCAGGAATCCGGTGACCGGAAAACGCATTCGGGAGCCGGTCTTTTATGGGAACCCTTCGACCGGCAAGCGTCCGGAAACATCGCCGGGCGCGAATGCGGGAAGGATGCTCAGTCGCTTCGAGCAGAGGACCGCCGCACGTTTCAAGGAGCATGTCGATTCCGCCGATAGGCATGTTGAGGTTGTCGGTGAACGTCCGAAGCACAAAGACAACCTTCGGAAGAGGGGGATCCGGGTATCGGCGAGCCCGGATCCCCGCTTCTTTGGCTCGCACGGCGGCCCGCGCTACGGCCCATCCGGGCACGGGAAGGGCGGCGGCGAAAACGGATACCCGACGCTCCGGAACTCGGTCAGGATCCACATCACATCCTCGATATCCACGAGAAGATTCGGCGTTGCGGGCGCAATGTCGGCACGCCACTGCAGCGGTCCGCGGGCCCGGTTGCGGAACTTGTCCAGTACGTCGAGGGCATCGCGGGTGATGTCCACGTTGCCGTCCGGCAGCGGACACGGTTTCACGTCGCACCCGCCGGTCACATCGGCCCATCGCGACGTGCTCAGCAGCAGCGGCGCGGAATACAACCCCGGTTCCGTCACGTCACAGCCCTGCACGATCGCCTCCACCCGGTACGTTCCGCCGGGCACGATCAGCTCATGAAAGATGTGCACCTCGTCCGACGAACCCCACGTTCGGTAGACCGGATCGCAGCCGAGCGTCGCCGCCGGAAACGTCGGGTGATCCGTGCCCGGGGCGGGTCCGCATCCGCCGGGAGGAACCGTCACCTGTCCCGAATTCTCACAGATATCCACCGGTTCCTGGACCCACAGGGATCGACCGTTGAAGACATCGAAGGGCACCGGCAGATCATCCAACGTCACACGCAACGCGATGCTCCGGTTCGCGTTGCCCGGGATCACCGACACAAAGCGGTTCGCCACCGCCACCGGGTTTCCGGGCAGCGCGATCCGAACCGGCGCCGGCGGGTCGACGGAAAGACAGCCGCAGGAATCCGCGCACGCCCCGCCCGGAACGAACGAGCCGCCCATCGTCGCGCAATCCGCGGCCGTCACTCCCTCTCCGAGGCAACCCGACAGCGGCGAAAGCGGGTCGCAGCACGCCCCCGTCGTGGGCTGGCACAGCCCCGGATCGCAACCGACCCCCGGGACCGGCTCGCCGCCGCTGGCCAGACACGAATCGGGCGGTAGTTCCGCACACGTGCCGTCCGGCAGGCAGCAGGCGTTCAGCACGCATGGGCCCAGATGACTGATGTTGACCGACGCCTTCGCCGCTTCGCACGCATTGTTGTACGTCACGCCGTCGCACCCGCACACCGCAACCCCGACGCCCGGACAGGTATCCGGGACCGGCGCGCATACGCCCGCGGCATTGCAGCAACACGCCCCGATGGGGAGCTGGCAGTATTCCCCCGTCGAGCAGGGAATCCCCGGCGTCCCACCACAGAACTCGCCGCACGGCTCGATGGTGTTGTTTTCGATGCAACCGTCTCCCTGAAAGCATGTCGTCGTACACGACGGGTTGAGGCAACCCGTCACCGAGACCCGGTCCCCCACCGCGAACCCGGCCAGGTTCGACAGCACGTACGCCCCACCGCTGTCCGCCTGGAACAGCACGCACGCCGGCCCCTGGATCAGCCTCCCGCAGCCGAGGAAACACGACTGGCCCATGGGGCACGAAAACGGGCAGTCCAGCGGACACGGCAGGGATGGATCGGGCGGGCAGACCGTGCCGTCGCCCTGATACGTGCCGCCCTGGGCCAGGCAGTCGGTACGGGTCGTCTCCACGCAGGGAACCGTGCCCCCCGATCCCGGACAGCACGCCCCCGTCGCCACCCTGATGCGAACCGGGAACAGTCCCAGCAACGGAAACGATCGGGC
>CAZNQN010000338.1:0-352 GCA_964574925.1 uncultured Phycisphaeraceae bacterium
GAGATGAAACGCCTCTGCCCACCGTTGCCGGTGGCCCACGGGGCGCGGGAGTCCTCCTTGTGCGCCGACCTCCTCCGCGGCGCGCTGGGGATTGTCCATGGGGTGCGCCACCGGGGGCGCGGGGACGAGTTGCTCGGGGCGCTCGGTTGGGTGCCCGTGCCCTGCCGGGCCGGGTGGTATCCGGTGGGCGAAACGAGTTTCGGGCCGGGTTGGGAGGGTACGGCCGGCGAGGAGACGCTGCGGTATCTCGAGGCAGCGGGCACGCCCGCCGCCCTGGAGGCCGCGGGGCGGCTCCTTCTGCCGCCGGAGGATCCGCGCTGGGGGGACGGCGCCGCCGCGGATGCTCCTCGCC
>CAZNQN010000338.1:362-1068 GCA_964574925.1 uncultured Phycisphaeraceae bacterium
TTCGGGTCGGTCCCGAAGACTGGTCGTCGAGTTGCTGGTTGGCCGCCGATGCCCCGGTATCGCTCCCCGAAACGGTTCCTCCCAGCTACCCGGAGCCCGAGTGGATGGAGTACCGACGTTTCGTGGCCGACAGGGAGCGGGCGAAATACGTCACCCGGTTCGAATACGTGTTTGAGGAGTTCTACACCCTGCCCGGTCTGGATCGGTTCCACGAACTAGATGAACCGGCGCTCCTCGTGTTCGCACGGGCCGTGTTGGCCGCTCTACCGTCCTGGCCCCGCGGATGGCGGGACGACTGGACGAAGGCAACCGTCAAGAAGAGGGGCGGTGATGAGCACAGTCTGACGCCTTTATCTCCCCTGGCGTTCGCCCTTCGGAAGTTGCCCTGGCTGGCGTGGGAGCTCGAGGAGGGAATACTGCGGTTTCGGCCGCGGGACCGCTGGTTCATCCCGACCCGGGTGGCCGGGAAAAACCGGCATCTCTATGAACATCTGCAAACGGTTCCCGCCGAGTTGACCGAGTGGATCGAGGGGACGGAAGGGCTCGTCACCGCCCTTCGAGGACTCGGGATGCCCGTGTACGAGGACGGGGAGGACCAATCGGCCGACCCCCGCCTGCTCGAGGACCTCGCGGCGGCCCTGGACGACCGCGGCGGGGCGGTTCGGAACCTGGACGTGTTCGTTGGCCAGGTTCGGCAGGCGTGGGC
>CAZNQN010000338.1:1078-3450 GCA_964574925.1 uncultured Phycisphaeraceae bacterium
GTTCGATCCGGGGGAAGGGGGGCGGTTCCCACGCCGTTGGGTGGTGCAGACGGGTCGGCGAGATTTCCGCGCCGTTGCCCCCTCCGCCGAAGCCCCGGTGTATCTGCCGGACCGGACCGGCGCGGTTCACCAGGCGCTGCTGGCCCAGAGGAACGCCGTGGCGGTGATGCTGCCCAAGGACGCGAAACGGCTGAGGGAACAGGTGTCACAGGCGCTGCAAGGCCGGGTGCTTTTCACTTCGGACATCGAGTTGGTGCCCGTGGTGAACGGACAACGCTGGTCGGGGGAGGCCCGTGACTCGTTCGAGGCCGCCGAACTCGGCTGGTTGCCCCCGGTCGTGCTCACGCTTCTTGCATACGGGGGCGACCAGTCCCGTGGTACGGGGACCAAGGGGTTCGACGAGGGGGCCCGGACCCTGCGGGATGCCGGCTTCGTCGACGTGGAGACCCGCGACCGCAACGCCTGGTACGCGCCGCTCGCGGCCGAAGAAGTGCGGCGGATCGAGGGTGAGCTGCGCGCGCCGCTGATCGCCGCGGTGGGCGAGGAGGTCTGGGCGGACTGGCTCGAAGTCCGCCGCCGGCTCGCCGCCGCGGTCGCCTGCGGCGGCCTCCGCCCGACGCATCTCCGGGCGCGGAAGGCGTAACGGACGAATCGGCTCGGCTCGGGGTCCGTAACGGAAAGCGAATGCGCGATCCGCACGATGGCAGGAGGAAGAGCAGGCTCGCAGTCTGCCTCCGACGAAACGGGTTCAGGCCGATCGGCGTCGAACCTGCGGGCACCGATAACCCATGCTGTCGAGCCGTTTGGCGCGTTCGGTGAGAATTCGCAGTTCTCTCGTCTGCCAGTCCAGCATGCCTCCCGCGGGCGGAGTCGGTATGAATCCCGCGTCATTCGGCGTGTTGCGCTTGAACTGGACCATGTAGGACAGCTGCGCGCCGATGTGCGAATAGGGATTTCCGCAGAACGCACGGATGGCCTCGACACCCGGAACGCATCCCTTCCCGCCCGAGAGCGCACCCGCCAGGATGTCCATATCGAAGCCGGTTTCGGGGCTCCTGAGACAATCGCCCCGGGAGGGAGGTTCGCCTGCGAAGATTTTCGCAGCATCGCGTTTGTACAACGATTCCAGCGCGGCCAGTCGGCCTTCGTCGATCGCGTCGTCGAACCGGTTGCACCCCGTGAGAACGATCAGCAGCAAAACGACAAACGCATGAAACGCCAACTTTCCTGTCGAGCGTGCAGGAATATTCATCGCATGTGATTTCCATGCACGTAAGGACCATGACGGTATCGTCCTGCGGCGAATCTTCCGACGCATTATTGTACTTCCTCCCATTCGCTTGCTTCGTCGAGACCTTTCTGCTCCTGGACATCCTTGACGCTGCCCGCGACACCTCCCGCCGCAGCGCCGTAAGTGGCTCCGGCAACGGCGCACGCCGGAGCCAGGGGGCCGCAGAGCAGCCCCATGCCCGCCCCGAGGGCCGCACCGGCCCCGGCACCGGTCGCGGTATTCTGGCTGCATCCGGCGAGAAGAACCATCAGAACCGGAATTGCTGCATATCGGCAAATAGGTAACGACATGGATCGCCTTCCTCGCAGTAATACACCTCAAGATATCGGTCGCTACGAATAATGCATATCATGTTCCATCCCTGCTTATTTTCTTATCGCATTCGGATGGAAGCTCGACCAGATAACATTCATTATACAAAATATATGCGTAAATTGTGCGCGTCGGACGGCTTCCGTCCATCTCTCAACCGACAAAAGTGACTAATTATTCCGAGCAACCGCAGAATCGCCTGCGATCCGAGACAACATCAGAAATGCCGATCTGAGAAGAAAAAGCGGAAATAACGTGCATGTCGAATATCGTGGTACTTTCCACCGGATCACTCCGCTGCCGACCGTCGGCGGTGTTCATGTCGTCGGACATTCCTGTCCTTGCGTCCATGGCACCGATCGGGCACGAATCCGGCATGTCGGGTGGTGCGGCGATGGCGGCCGGGGATCGGGTTCGAACGCGAAGGGGTGGACGCGAGCCGGGTCGGGCGGGATGACGGAGACGCCTTCGGGCTCGAGGACTGCCGCCGCTGTCTCGACGTGGCGCATCCGGACCTCGCCATGGCCGCCGGGGCGGAATGCGCGGAGGCGCTGCGGGCCGCCGGTTTCAGCGACGTGGAGACCCGCGACCGCAACGCCCGGTACGCGCCGCTCGCCGCCGAGGAGGCGCGGCGGATCGAGGGCGAACTGCGCGCGGCGCTGATCGCCGCGGTGGGCGAGGAGGTCTGGGCCGACTGGCTCGAAGTCCGCCGCCGGCTCGCCGTCGCGGTCGCCGGTGGCGGTCTCCGCCCGACTCATCTGCGGGCGCG
>CAZNQN010000339.1:0-3448 GCA_964574925.1 uncultured Phycisphaeraceae bacterium
CGTTTCCCCCGCCTGGGCCGTCAGGCGCGCATTCAGCGAAGCCGGATCGTCCAGCAGCGCCGATCCCTGCGTCACCTCCCACCGCACCGTGACGTTCTCCGCCCCTTCCACCGGTCGCGCGGAAAGAGCCGCCGGTTCCCCCACCACCACCAGGTCCGGTACCTCCGCCTCCACCGGGGCGAGGACCTGCACCTCGACAAACGCCGTCGCCGACGCTCCGCCGCTGTCGGTGACCAGCAGGCGGAAGACATACCGTCCCGGCTCGTCGAGCGGTGCCGGTTCGAGCCGATCGCTCGTCACCTCGCCGAGATCGGGTTCCGCCGGCCCCGCGTTCAGATCCCAGCGGAAGAAATAGGGCGGCGTCCCCCCTTCAGCCGCCCCTTCCAGGACGATGTTTCCGCCCGCGAACAGGCTCGCCGACACCGGCGTGATCGAGGCCGTCAGCGGCGCCTCGCCACCGCCGTCCCCCGTTCCGACCAGCGCGCACCCGCCGCCGACAAAAAGCAGCATCCAAAGGCCCACCCCCGGGGCATTTGTCATGATTGTGTGCCGAGCCGCGGGCTTCAGCCCGCGCGATCCGACGGCACTCCATCCGCATCGAACGGGAAAGTGGTCACTCCACCATCGCAAGAAACGCGCTGGAAACGTGCGCACCTTCGCCGACCCCGTCGTGATCCTGTGTCTCGTCCGTGATCCGCTCATTGTCGCTTTCCATATCTGATCGGTCGGCACGGTGAAACCTCGCTAGCGTGTTTTGCTCCCTCCTGAGCCGCAGGCTTCAGCCTGCGCGATCTTTCAGTACCCGAACATCTACAGGAAGGAACGATCCGCGCACGCCGCACTCGCCGATCTGGTCGAGGTGCCGATCCCCGCATACAATGGCGGGCAACGTCGATCGGTCCGGGGCGGCGCGGCCTGCGGACCGCAACCGGAACCGACCCGGACCATGGCTGACCACGACCGTTACGAATCTCCCCTGGTGGGACGATACGCCTCCCGCCGCATGGCCGAGCTGTTCGGCCCGCGACATCGGATTCTGACCTGGCGGCGATTGTGGCTGGCGCTCGCCAAGGCCCAGCAGCGGGCCGGACTGCCCATCACCGATCGCCAGATCCGCCGCCTCGAACAGACCCTCGAGCGCATCGACTTCCGCCGCGCCGCCCGTTATGAAAAACGCTTCCGCCACGACGTCATGGCCCACCTTCACGCCTGGGGCGACCTCGCCCCGGAAGCGCGCGGCATCCTCCACCTCGGCGCCACCAGCGCCTTCGTGGTGGACAACGCCGACGGAATCATCCTGCGCGACGCCCTCCGCATGATCGCCGAATGGCTCGCCTGTGTCATCGACGCCCTCGCCGCCTTCGCCCGCAAACACCGCAAACGCCCCACCCTGGGGCTGACTCACTATCAACCGGCGCAGGTGGTCACGGTGGGCAAGCGGGCCGCCCTCTGGTGCTACGACTTCGTCCGCGATCTCGACGAGGTCGAACATCGCCTGGCGAACCTTCGTTTCCGCGGCGTCAAGGGCACCACCGGTACGCAGGCGAGTTTCCTCGCCCTGCTCGGCGACGAACGGAAGGTGCTGCGGCTGGAACGCGACGTGGCCCGCGCCTTCGGTTTCGACCGCGTCGAGCCCATCACCGGGCAGACTTATTCCCGCAAGGTGGACGCCCAGGTCGTGGCTGCCCTGGGCGGCATCGCCGCCTCCGTCCACAAGTTCTGCAACGACATCCGCCTCCTCGCCAACCTCAAGGAGATCGAGGAACCGTTCGAACCCACGCAGATCGGCTCCAGCGCCATGGCCTATAAACGCAACCCCATGCGATGCGAACGGGCGACGGCGCTTGCCCGGTTCGTCCTCTCGCTGGTGTCGTCCCCGTTCCAGACGGCCGCCGAGCAGTGGTTCGAACGCACACTCGACGACTCCGCCAACAAGCGGATCGTGATCCCGGAAGCCTTTCTGGCCACCGAGGCCGCCCTTCGCATCGTCACCAACGTCGCCCGCGGCCTGGTCGTCTACCCCGCCGTCATCGAAAAGCGTCTTCGCGCCGAGCTTCCCTTCATGGCGACGGAGAACATCCTCATGGCCGCCGTCGCCGCCGGGGGCGACCGCCAGGATCTGCACGAGCGCATCCGTCGTCACGCCCACGCCGCCGCCGATCGCGTCAAGCGGCTCGGCGCCGACAACGACCTGCTCGACCGTCTGCGGAACGATCCCGCCTTTGCCGGGCTGGATCTCGACGCTCTCGTCGATCCGCGCGCCTTTATCGGCCGGGCGCCGCAACAGGTCGACGAATTCCTCAAGACGTTCGTCACCCCCGTCCGCCGCCGCTATCGAAACGCCATCGCCCGCGAAAGCGATCTTGCGGTATGATGCGACTTTCCAAAGAGACGGAAACGATCGGAGCGCAACCCATGGATCGAACCGAACTGGCCCGGCGGATCAAGGAGGCAGCCTACCTGGAAGGTGAATTCACCCTCCGCTCCGGCCGGAAAAGCAACTATTACCTCGACAAGTACCTGTTCGAGACCCAGCCGGACATCCTCCGCGCCCTGGGCGAATGGTTCGCGGAATACGTCACCCCCGCAACGACGCGCATCGCCGGGGCGGAGCTGGGCGGCGTGGCGCTGGCGGCGGCCGCCTCGCTCGCCTCCGGCAAACCCTTCGTCATCATCCGCAACGCGAAAAAGGACTATGGAACGGGCAAACCCTATGAAGGTCTCCTCACCGACGATGATACCGTCCTGCTCGTCGAGGATATCGCCACCACCGGCGGGCAGGTTCTCGAAGCCGCCCGCCTGATCCGCGACCGCGGCGCGAAGGTCGAGCGGATCGTCGCCGTCATCGACCGCCAGGAGGGCGCCCGCGAGAACATCGAATCCGCCGGGTTCGCCTTCACCGCCCTGCTGACGAAATCCGACCTCGGAATCTCCGGATGAACCCAAGCCCTGCCCCCCTTCCGGCCGATCTTCACAATGCAACACGGGAATATTTTTCGTGACGACGGCGAATCCCTCGGAGGGAAGCGACATCAAGAAACCCGACGGGCACGAAATCCCCGCTCGCGGGGAACCGAAAGCGCAAACCACCATCCTCGACCCATGACAGACAGATTTGCGGACAATCGAGCAACTTTCGGAATCGTGGGGCCATCCTTTTCCCGTTCGATGCGGATGGCACACCGGTGTTTCGCGCGGGCGAAAGCCCGCGCCTCGGAACGGAAACCGGACCCGAAAAACGAACTGTGTGCTTGCACGAAACGGATCCTGCGGGCTTCCCGTGGTCCGGCATGGATCCCGTCCTTCGCCGCGATCGTCGCTTTGCTCGTGGGGATCCCTTCGCTCCGGCCCTGCGCCCGCGCCGAGGCTCCCCCACCGGCAATCGAACCCGCCAACCCCGAGCCGCGGGCTTCAGCCCGCGCGATGTCGCCGGACGCCTCGATGCTCG
>CAZNQN010000340.1:0-3443 GCA_964574925.1 uncultured Phycisphaeraceae bacterium
TCCTCAGTTTTGTATGCGGAGCTTGGGGGCAGCGCGTCCGGTGCGCTCGGGCCGGCGGACCTGTTGCGCCTGTTCGACCTGTTCAACGGCGCTGGCGTCTACCCGTCGTATCTGGGCGCTTCGCTTCCGTAAGCGGCGGCGCTTCCGTTGAGGTGCGCCGCGCACCGACAGGAGGCGCGCCTGCGAAACACGCCTTGGCTGCGCGCGTTTTCGTTCGTCCGGCGCTGCGTCGCGCGGACGATCGCGACGCGCCGAATTCCCGGAAAACGGGCGCGCACCGGCAAGGGATGCAAGAAAAAAATCGGAAAAATTTTCGATTTTTTTCACGGGTGTCCCCGGCCTTCCGATCCGCCGCACGACCGCCTTGCCGCACGTCCGTCGATCGCGTGCGCCCGAGCGGGAAAACGCGCTCGGCTCGATTCGGACGCCCGCAATCGCTTTGCGCGGGCGGCTCGATGAAGCGCCGACAAGCACACGCCGAATGCGCGTCTGCATGTCGGACGTCAGACGCTTGCACCGGGCGACGACGATGACACGACCATTCTCTCGACGTTCGTTTTTCCCGATTTTTTTCGTGTTTTTCGCACCTGCATCGGCGTTCGGATCGTTCGAACCTTGTTGCGTTTCGGCGGGGCTCACGCGCACCGCGCGCGACGCTTCTCGTGCGCATGCCGGCGCGCCGGGAATCGTACCGCGCGGTTGCGCACCGTCGCGCGCTCCTTCCTCTCGGGTGCCGTGCGGCGGCACTCCGTGCCGCGTGCAAAGATGTGAAATGATGACCATGCGACCGGCGGAACGGATCGTGTCTCGTGTCCGTTGGGCGGTGCAACCGCGCGTTGTTGTGAAAAAGTTTTTGACACCGCGAAATCATCGTGTAGGATTTCGTCCAGAAAGGAGGTGATGTCCATGGCCAAGAAGAGACGCAAGGCTGCCAAGAAGAAGGGCGGTACGAAGAAGAAGGCCAAGAAGGCGAAGAAGAAAGCCAAGAAAGCCAAAAAGGCCAAGAAGACCGCCAAGAAGAAAAAGAAAAAGGCAGCCAAGAGGCGCACCAAGAAGAAAGCCGCCCGAAAGACAACGAAGAAGAAGACCACGCGTCGCCGCAAGAAGAAGCGCTAGACGCTAGGTCGGGCCTGGTTTTCGCCCCTCGGTTCGCATCGACCGACTCTCGCCACGGCGGCCGGTGGATTCTCCGGGACGGGCAAAACCAAGGCGGCAACATCACAGGGTGGGAGGTGCCTTTTCGCCACGGCGGCACCTCCCGCCCCGTTTTTTGCGCGGACTTGCCGCCCGCTGATGCGCCGTACGAGCCTGCGATAGGCGGAAGACCAACCGCCCCAAAAAGACGCCGGGAGGGGACGGTGCGCCTACGGGTTCCGCTCCGGGTGGCAGTGTTTGCAGGGTTTGCGGCCGGCCCGCCGCGCCTCTTCGACGGAGGAGAAGAAGATTCGATTCTGGGGACGGATCCGGCGGGCACTGGGGCAGTCGGCACGGTGGAACACCATCGAGTTCCGGCTTCCGACCAGCGCGGTCCGGGGCGAGGGCTTCGACGCCTCGGGCGGCGCCGACGGAACCGCACCGGCGACGAGCGGCGGGCTGCCCGCCTCCCGCCAGGCCGACTCGATCAAAGCAGCCGACACCACCGCCGCCGCCTCCAGGCGCGATTCGATCAGGTTCACGAGTCGGTCGGCGGCCAGCACGACGGACAACGATCGCTGCCCGCGCGACTTGCCCATCCGCCCGGCCCGTTCCCAGCGGCGGATCTGTTCGGCGGCCTCGTGGGAGGAAAGCAACAGGGCGAAGACCGCCTCCCTCGGATCGCTCACCACCAGGCGACGCTGAGGAAACACCCGCACCTCGAACCGCAGGCGAGCGGCGTAGCGTTCGATCAGCTCCCGATGCAGCCGGCTGCGCCAGCGATTCGTGAGAACGGAATCCGGCGTACGACCGCTTCCGCTCTGTCGATCCTGCCGAGTGTTCCCTCGAAGCCGGGTGGTGTTCATCGGCAGGGATGCATCGGTTACCCAGTGGACCAGTCGTCCCGCCCGGGCGGCGACAAGCGCAGGATCACCCTTCTTCATCGCTTCGGTGAGCGCCCGGTCATCGTCGAGGAGCGTCCAGGGAAGGGTGCCCGTGGTCGTCAGGCCCGCACGCCGGGCGAGCCGCTCCGCCGCCTCGCGCTGACGGGGGAACTTCCGTGCCGCGTGGCGACGGGGGTCGGAACCGTCCTGGACAGCGGCCGCATCCAGCCACACAAAGTGTGCCGCTTCCTCGTCGGCGTTGCCGCGGGCGTCACCGGAGGAGGCGACCAGCGAGGTCGCCGCCCGCCGAAGATCGTCGATTCGCTGTGTCATCGCGGCCCGCAGCGGATCGGGCAGAAGCGGAAGCATCGTTCCGGCGACGATCTCATAGGCCCGCGGCGTTTCGACCGGCGGACCGGCGGCCACCGCCGGCGGACCGATCAGCAGAAGCCAAACCACCGTTTTCACCACCGCCCCGCGGTCATCCCTCCATCGACGAACCTGCGCGGGATTCACTCCCGACGCCTGCGGAGCCGACGGGGGATTCTCCGAACCTGCTGGCCTGTTCGATTCCCGTCCGCTACACACGGCATCCCGATGCATCGCGCGGGCTGGAGTCCGCAGGCTGAAATACGACACCCGGCCCCGTCCGAAAACAGGAGCGCAGGAAACGGGAAGGGTGGGAAAACGATGGTCGGTCGGGTGCGACGTTCTCATCCCCGCTGTGCCGTGTTGCCTCATCCGTCGCGGTCGAACCCCGGACGCCGCTCGTCGAACGGGACGGGCCCATCGCCGCCTCGGACTCGTGAACTCAACGTGCCACCGGCGACGAAGAACGCGCCCCCGCGGAAACCGCGGGGGTATTTTCCGGCAGCGGCATGCCCGCCCGTTCGAGGATCCGTCGGAGAACGTAGGCTTCCATGGCCGGGTCGCGTCCCGCGTCGATCCACGTCTCCTGCTCCGCCGACCGGCGGGTGCGGCCTTTCGACGAGGCGAAATCCGTACCGAACAGAAGATAGACCGAGCCGGTGCTGTTGAGGGGACGATCGGGGCCGATGAGGCGTTGTTTCGTCACCTCCACCCGCAACGTACCCCACGCCCCTTCCCCCTTTTCCTCCAAAACCACGCGGATCGTCCGACGGATGGGGTTCAGCGTCGCCTCCCAGAAGTCCGGGGCCGTATCCACGTCGTGCCGCCACAGTTCGAAGAAGTGCTGCGAGGTCTCCGGCAGGGTGGTGATGATCCCCCGCCCGCGATCCACGCGGTCCAGCCGGTAGTGCAATCGGCGAAGCGTCGCAAGGGCCGCTTCCCACAATCGGTCCGCGTCGGGGGAATCCTTCGCCAGCGAAACGGATCGCTCCGTGACGTAATGATCCCGGCGAGGCCCCAGACACCCCGTCGAAGGCAGAACGACCGCACCAAGGA
>CAZNQN010000341.1:0-3441 GCA_964574925.1 uncultured Phycisphaeraceae bacterium
CAATCGATCCAGTCAGCAGGCTGTTGTGAGAACATCGTCGAGGGTTCGTTCTCGACGATCTGCGGAGGCATAGCGAATTTTGCCTCGGGTTGGTTTGCGACGGTTGCCGGAGGCCGGGATAATGCGGCACTTGGAGACTACAGTTTTGCGGCCGGATATAGAGCCCGTGCCGATCACGACAACAGCTTCGTCTGGTCGTCGAGGTATCCGGGCACGCACTCTGAACGCGATGGGCAGTTCCGCGTCAACGCCTACGGCGGCGTACGGTTCGACGTCAACGGCAACGCCTATGTGGACATCTTTTTCAGAAGGGGAAACTCCTTCTCGCCTGATAAGGTGATTACGACTTCCACGGGTGCGTTCTTGTCGACGGGCGGCGTGTGGACGAATGCTTCGGACGCGAGGGCCAAGGAGGGATATAAAGAGGTGGACCGCGATGATCTTCTTCGCCGTCTCGCCGCAATGCCCATCTCGACGTGGTATTACAAGGCGGAAGGGCCGCGGATCCGGCGGATCGGCCCGACGGCGCAGGACTTCCATGCCGCCTTCGGGCTGGGCGACGGAACAAGCATCGCCACCGTGGATGCCGACGGCGTGGCGCTGGCGGCGATTCAGGGGTTGTACGAACGGATGCGGAACGCCGAGGCGAAAGTACGCAAGCTTCGCGTGGAATACGAGCGCCGCCTTGCCGAGAAGCAGGAAACCATCGATCGACTGGATCGGAGGCTGACCCGGCTGGAGCGGGTTCTCGACCGGATCATTGGGAAGAAATCCGGCGAGTGATGAGAGAAAAAGGCCGGGGCGATCCGCGCGTCCGTTCGAGAGCGGGAGCCCATCCTTTCGAAGGCGTCTGCCGCGTGGGCGTCGGGGAAGCGCGATCAGGATTGGGGCTCGGGCCGTTTTCGGCGTTCTTTTCGTTCGGCGCGGCGGCGGTCGAGGTCGACGGAGCCGTTGGTGACGACGGCCGGCAGGCCCGATTCCTCGCGCTGGGTGATCTCGTCGGGTCGCAGCTCCGCCACCTCGATGGAGGTGTCGCCCTGATAGCGGAGGTAGGCGGCGACGTAGGAGGCGGCGCTCCAGGCCTGATAGGCCTTGCCCATCGGGCGTCCCGTCTGCCCGTGCCCCCACTCGTTGAACTCCCATTCGTAGTCCATGCCCTGGCGGCAGAACTCGGCCAGGCTGATCAGGGCCTGTTCGGCGTCGTGCTGCCGTCCGAGACGGCGCAGGAACCGCACCCACAATCCGCCGACGAAGGGCCAGATGCCGCCGTTGTGGTAATGGTGGGGGAGGTTCTGAAGGTTGACGAGGAAATAGTCCCGCCATCCGGGATCACCGGGATGGATGACGGGGTAGAGGATGCGGACGGGATGGGGGCGGTCGATGCAGACCTGCTGGAGGAAGCGGCGGACCTGGTCGGCGCGGTCGTCGCTGAGAACACCGTAGAGCGAGGCGATGATGTTGCCGAACACGTCGCAACGCCAACTGAAGCCGAAGGGGGTGATCTCGGCCACCAGGTAGCGCGTCCGTCCCACGCTGAACTGCCGGTCGGCGAAGGATTGCTTGCCCCCGTCGCACAGCGCCCCCGGCGTCGGCCAGAACTGCTGGTTGATGAGGGCTCGGATACGGGCGGCGCGGTTGACGTACCGATCGACGGGTTGATCGTTGAGCTTGCGCAGCTCGACGAAGTCCACGTTGGCGCGGTACCAGAGCACCTCGTCGTAGAGCACGTTGTAGGATCGGGGGAACAGGTCCATCCAGTCGGAAGCTTCGGGGACTTCGAGCAGGCCGCAGTTGTTGGAATCGTGCGCGCGGAGCCATTTGATCGTGCGGTGGAGCGTGTCGTAATGTCGGCGGGCGAACTCCACGTCGCCGGTGACACGCACGTAATTCCAGGCGGCGATCACGACCCACAGCGCCCCGTCCACGCCGGAGATGTGCCCGATGCCGCCGTATTGCGGCTCGCCGGTGGCGACGTCGACATAGTTGGGCAGGTGCCCGTCGCGGGTCTGGGCGCCGAGGATCGTCTCCAACGATCGTTTGCCGCATTCGGTCAGCTCCGGATCGTTGAGCGGCAGGCACCACATGAGGGTCATGGACGAGTCGCGCGCCCAGACGGAACGGTAGTTGCTGTCGGGGTCGGCGTCGTGCTTGATGCTGCACGCGGTGAATCCGCGCTCGGTGACGTTCATGCGCAGCACGTCGACGGCGCGGTGAAAGGCTTCGTCACAGACGTTCATGGGTTTCCGCTTTCTCCTCCGTCCAATAGCGGATGCCTTCCAGCACCCCGGCGGCGAACGGCTGTTTCGCCTGATAGATCCCCGGTCCGCGAAGCGCTTTGAGTTCCTCGTGGGCGTTGGCCACCACGATGCCGCGGAAGCGGCCGTCCAGCAGCGACCGGTCGTTGCCCGAGTCGCCGGCGGTCATGACGGCCGTCGGCGGAATCTTCCACGCCTGCGCGAGTCTCCGGGCGGCACCGCCCTTGTTCACCCCGGCGGGTACGACGTCCAGGTCGCGCTGCGAGCTGTAGATCATATCGACGGAGGCCGGGAGCTCGTCCAACCGCCGCCGCACCGCCCGTAGCTCGGCGGGCGAGGCATCGTACAGAAAGAAGCTGACTTTGAAAGGGGATTGGAACTCGTCCGGCTGCTTTTCCAGTCCGGGAACGTCCGCCAGCACCCGTTCGATCCGCGCGGCGCTCCAGGCCGGACTTATCGGAACCCGGGCTTCCTCCACCTCCTCCCCGGAGGGGTAACGTCGCACCTCGGTCCCCACCCCGCCGATGACGGCGAGCGGATCGGGCAGATCGGTCTGGCGGATGGAGTCGCAGACGGAGTCGAAGAAGCGCCCGGATGCGTAGACGAGCCCCAGCCACGACCGCTGCCTTTCGTACCAGGCGGCGAACGTCGCCAGCGCCGCGTCGTCCCCCAGAAGCGTCCCGTCTAGGTCACTGACAAGGAGGCTTCTTGGTCGATCCATGATCCGAGGGGGGAGGTCGGTTCCTCCGGGTCCGCGATGGTGATGCGCTCGGGAAGGTTGTGCAGGCGGGTGATGATCTGCTGGGCCACCCCCGTCCAGGTGAACCGCGCCCGCGCCTTTTGCGAGCCGTACTTGGCCAGTTGATCACTGATCCGCGGATACTTCAGCACGGTGGCGATGGCGTGCCCGAACGCCTCCGGGTCGAAGGGGTTGGCGTAGAGGGCTTCCACGCCCCAGGTGATCAGCTCCCACAGTCCGCCCTCGGTGGTGATCACCGTCGGCGTGCCGCAGGCCATCGCTTCCACCGCCGTCATGCCGAACGGCTCGTACCGGCTGGACAGGGCGAACACATCGGCGATGCGGTAGAAGTCGGGCAGCATCTCGTCCGGGATGTAGTCGCGGAACAGGACCCGGGGGGCGATGCCGAGCTTGCTGGCGAGATCGCGCAGGGCCGCGATCTGACGC
>CAZNQN010000342.1:0-3439 GCA_964574925.1 uncultured Phycisphaeraceae bacterium
TTCTATCAGTCCGGGCAAAGCTGCATCAGCGTGCAGCGGATCCTCGCCCACGAACGCGTCTACGAGACACTCAAGGGGATGCTCGTCGGGCGCATCTCGCGGTTGAAAGCGGGTGATCCCATGGACGAGGATACCTTCCTCGGCCCCATGATCGCCCTCAGCGAGGCGGAGCGCATCGAAACGTGGGTGGAAGAGGCCGTCGAGAAGGGCGCTCGCGTGATCTGCGGCGGGAGGCGCGAGGGCGTGTTCTATGAGGCTACGCTGCTGGAACGCGTCGATCCGCGCTGCCGGATCAGTTGCGTGGAGGCATTCGGCCCCGTGGCCGTCATGCAGCCCTTCTCCGATTTCCGTGAGGCGGTGCGCATCACCAACGACAGCGTGTACGGGCTTCAGGCGGGGCTGTTCACGCGCGACCTGGATCGCATCTGGTACGCCTTCCGCGCGCTGGAGGTCGGCGGGGTCATCGTCAACGACGTGCCCAGCTTCCGGGTGGATTCCATGCCCTACGGCGGGGTGAAGGATTCCGGTCTGGGACGGGAGGGCGTCCGATATGCCATCGAGGAGATGACCGAGATGCGGTTGCTGGTGTTCAACAGGATCGGGAACCTGTAACCGCCGCGTCCGGCGACCGAATCCGGGAACCACCTCCGGTCAGTGCGGAATTGTTCCGGCTGCGCTGATTCTTTTGGCCTCTGGATCGGCGGCGATGAGGCTGCGTCGGTCCATTTCGTACCGTTTCGTGGCTGTGTATTCTCCCCGTCGACATCATCTATGTCCGGCCTTCCGCTTGATCGGTCCGACACGCGGCGGTTTACATTTTCGCACAATCGGTACGCCGGTTTTATGGGAACAACAGCGGTCTTTCTGATTGTTTCGAGGACCGAAAACGGTTATAGTGAGGGGGACGTCGGGAGTGATGATGAGTCCTGCCGGGGGGTGGGGTTTTCGATTCGAGTTTTCGAGCCGGGGTTTTTTTGTAGGCACCAGATTAGGGAGCGAATCCGTGAAGCACCGTAGGAACGTGTGGGCATGGGCGTGGGGAGCGTGTTTGGTGACGGCGGGGCTGGTGGCGGCACAGACGCCGGAGCCGGGAGAGGATTCTCCGGGGTTTGCGGTCTGTTTCGCACCGGGAACCGATCCGTCGGTGGTCGAGTCGGTGACTCATGCCGGGTTCGGACGGCCACAGGGCACGCTCGCCTACGTATTCAGCGATTTCAACCGCTGGTCCGGCGCTCAGGGCGATCCGAAGATCTTGACCTGGAGTCTGGTGCCGGACGGGGTGCCGATCAACATCGATCTGGGCGGCGGGTGCAGCGTGAACGGGCCGAGCGAGCTGTTCTCGCGCATGGATTCACTCTTCGCCTCCCAGGGCGGACGGGCCACCTGGATCGCCCGGATTCAGCAGGTGTTCGACCGCTGGTCGGAACTGACGGGCGTCGCCTACGTCCGTTTGTCGGTTCCGGGGCAGGACTGGGATGACGGAGCGTCCTTCGGATCGAGCGGAAACGGCAGCACGCGGGGGGACATCCGGATCGCGATGACCTCGGTGCTGGGTAACGGCTGCGGAGGGATCCTGGCCTTCAATTTCTTCCCCGGCGGCGGGATCGGCGGGGACATGGTGATCAACAGCGATTTCAACTGGGCGAATTCGGCGAACAACCACCGGTTCCTGCGGAACGTGGTGGCCCACGAACACGGGCACGGTCTCGGTCTTTCCCACGTCTGCCCGGACAACAATACCAAGCTGATGGAGCCGTTTCTGAGTACGAACTTCGACGGTCCGACCCATGATGAGATCCGCGCCGGGCAGCGCGGTTACGGGGATCCGTTCGAGCCGGACAATTCGGTGGCGCAGGCGACGGACCTGGGGACGCTGCTGGACGGGCAGACGATCGTGATGGGGACGGGCGGAGCGGGGGAAAGTCCCTTCCCGTTCCCCGATCCGCCGGTCACGCACGGATCGATCCTGAGTATCGACGCCAACGGGGAACAGGATTACTTCCGTTTTTCCGTGACGGAACCGCTGGACGTGACCATCACGGTGACGCCCATCGGGTTGACCTACGATTCCAGCACGCAAGCGTTCAACGGTTCGTGCAACAGCGGGAACTTCATCGACAGCAGTGCGGTGGCCAACCTGAACGTGCAACTGATCGATACGAACGGCAGCACGGTTCTCGCGACCGCCGCCAGCCAGCCGGTCGGGGCGCCGGAGATCATCCCGTCGTTCCACCTTCCCGCGGCCGGGACCTATTTCATTCGTGTCTACGAAGGGGACACACCGAGTGCGTCCCAACTGTACGAGCTGAATCTTTCGACGGTGTTGACGTGCGGAGCGGTCTCCGGGCCGATCAGCGGCGCGTCGATGGTGCCGACGAACCGCTACCTGGAATTGCTGGGGGGCAACCCCGGGGCGCAGACGGCCATTCGCGGGACGATCGTCACCGCCCCGCCTCCGTTCGACGGGTTGAGCGGGGCCACATTCTGGCTGGGCCCGCCCGTGGAGGTCAGCGAAAACGCGGGCGTGACGGATCCGAGCCAGGCGGCCGGGTTTCCCACCTTCCTGCTGGCCCCGACCCAGTGCGACCCGTTCTACACGGATTGGGCTTCGCTGGGACCGGTGGCGGTGACGGGGGACTTCGTGGTGCCGGGAGCGACGTATCAGTTGCAGGAGATCAACATCTTCTGCGATCCGCAACTGGAGACGGCCTACTCCTTCCCGCTGGAGGTTCACACGTCGAGATGGGGCGACGTGACGGGCGGATGTGAGACGTTTCCATGCACGCCGCCGGACGACAGTGTGGATGTGACGATCGACGTGACGGCCATCGTGAACAAGTTCAAGAACCTTTCGGGGTCGCTGCCTAAGGCGCGTGCGGATCTCGAACCGGGCGTGCCGGATCAGCTCATCAACATCCAGGATGTGACGGTGAACCTCGACGCGTTCCGGGGGTTCTCCTACCCGTTTTCGGCGTCGGCGCCGTGTCCGTAAGCTGCGACGGCAGCTTCGCCGCGGCGAGTGCGAGCATGCCGTCGCTGCGGAACGACGTCTCTCCCGTGCCGCGAACCGGCAGGCGGGGGCGGCGGCGCGCTCACGTTCCCCGGCGGTGGCCGAACCAGCGGATCTGGAGCCTGGGACAGTAGCGAAACCCGCGCGTGCGACACAGCTCGACGAGCCACGGCTCCCGTGCGTCGAGCTCGGCAGGCGCCGTGCCCTCCGGCATCAGAAGCACGTCGGACGGATCGACCGGACCGAGATGGGCCAGCAGGTCGTCGATTTCCTCCATGTCGGACGGGGCGGACAGGACGAACTTGAGCTGATGATCCGGCATCCGCATGAACCGGCGGATCACGTCGAGGTTGATGCGGCGCTGCTCGTGACGCTTCGCCCAGGCGGCGTCGCGCTCGATCTGCGGCGTGGAGTTGCGCAGCTTCGGAC
>CAZNQN010000343.1:0-3426 GCA_964574925.1 uncultured Phycisphaeraceae bacterium
GGGCGGGCAGCAGCGCGGCGGCGGTTTCGTTGTAATGCGGCAGATCGAGCGACGGTCCGCAGAAGACCATCAAACCGCCGCCGTTTCGGACGAACGCGTCCAGACGCTTCCACTCGTCTCCGGTCAGACGGGGCACATCGGCGAGCACGACCACGTCGTATTCACCCAGCACCTCGGAGGGAAGCTCCGATACGGTGACGCGGTGCGGTTGAAGCGGCGCGGTGCGAGGTCCTTCGCGCTCGGACGAAAGGGCCGTCACCAACAGCCCGGCGGAACCGTCGAAGGTTCGACTTCCCGGTCGACCTTCCACCACCAGCACGCGGGCGGTTTCCTTCACCTCGACGGAAAGGTGGCGAACATCGTCGGCGGGCAGCACGTCGTCGGGGTCGGCGATGCGGGCCTCGATCAGATGCGTGCCCGCGCCGTCGAAGCGAACGGCGACGGTCGCCTCCGCCGAGGTTCCGGGGGCGAGGCGGGAGATCGTCGCCGATCCCACCGGCTCGCCGTCACGGCGGAAACGGACGGTGATCGACCGCTCGGTGCGCGGACCGAAGTTCGTGATCGTCGCGCGGACCGGCGCGGGATGGAGGCGTTCGCCGATGGGGTTCTCGGCCGACAGGGCCGTCACGGCCAGGTTGCGGGCATCGCCGTCCCCCACCGGAACCACCACCAGATGCGAGGCGGGATCGTCCCATTGCCCGGCAAGGCGCTTCAGGGCCGTCACCGCCGCCGTCGCGGCGCCATCGGCTGCGGGCATCCAGACCCGGCGGGGAAGGTCGGAAACGAGGTAGACGAACCGGTTGTCGCGCGGCATAGGAGACCGTTCGCCGATGCGTGCGGCCAAGCGCAGTCCGCCGGCGGTGTCGGTCGTCCGCTGCGAGGCAGCCAGTCCGGACAGACGGCGACGCACGAAGCGGCGATCGGCCGTCCCCTCCTCGATCACCGCGTTTGCGGGCGCCGATAAGGTGACCAGGCTGACCAGGTCGCGGGGCGGAAAGGCATCCAGCAGGTCATTGACGATCCGGCGGGCACGATCGAAGCGCGTCCGTGTGCCCATGCGGGCGGCCATGGACAGGGAATCGTCGAGCACGATGATCCGATGAGCGGGTGATCCCGCCGCGCCCGCCAGACCGGCCGTGGACAACATCGGGCGGGCAAGCGCCAGCCCCAGCAAGCCGACGATCAAGACGCGCAGCAGCAGAAGCATCCACTGTTCGAGGCGCATCCGGCGGGCGCTGCGGCGGACGGCCCGTTCGAGGAACATCATGGCCGCCCACGGAACCCGCACGTACCGGCGGCGGTTCCACATATGGATCAGCACGGGGATCGCCGCCGCCCCGGCCGCGGACCAAGCGAGCGCGGGATGCAGGAACGCAACCGCCAGGATGGACGACGCCGCGGTCATCCTGACCCTCCCGTCACCCGCGCCGAACGCCGTCGCAAGCGGGCGCTGCGGGCGGCCAGGTAACCGCTGAGAACGGCATCCAGCGGCTGGGAGGTATCGAACAGCGTGTACTCGACCTGCATCTGCGCGCAGCCGGCGCGGAGGCGGGTGAGAAAGCGCCGCACTTCCTCGAGATAGCGGGCGCGCACCGCGGAGGGATCGACGGGCAGGCGGCCTGACATCTCCAGTCCTTCGAACATCGTCGGACCGCTCATCTCCAGCGTGCGTTCCGCCCGGTCCCAGACGTTCCAGAGGATCAGTTCGTGGCGGCGGTGGCGCAGAAACCGGATGCCCTTGAGGACGGCATCGGGATCGTCGAACAGATCGCTGACGACGACGACCAGCGTGCGACGGCGCAGGCGTTCCGTGATCTCATGCAACACGGATCCCAGCGAGGTCGTACCCGCGCCCGTCCCTTCGGAAAGCCGCTCGACGATCGCCCGCCAGCGATGTGCCTGGTTGGAGGGGCGAAGGAAGGTGCGAACGCCGTCGTCGAAGACGGCCAGCCCCACGGCGTCATGCTGGCGAAGGGTCAGGTAGGCGACGGCGGCGGCGGCGGAGACGGCGTAGTCGTATTTGGAAAGCGCCGCCTCGGACGATCGGTACGCCATCGACTCGCTGGCATCGACCGCCAGCAGCACGTCCAGGTTCGTTTCCTGTTCGTATTCCTTGACGTAGTACTTGTCGGTCTTGCCGTAGACCTTCCAGTCGATGTGGCGGAGGTCGTCGCCCTGGGTGTAGGCGCGGTGATCGGCGAACTCGACGGACAGACCGCGGTGCGGGCTGTGGTGCATCCCGCTGAGGAAGCCCTCCACGATCAGCCGGGCGCGCAGCTCCAACCCGCTGATGCGGGCCAGCACCTTCGGATCCAGGTATCTGCGCTCGTCGTTTCTGCGCGCCGTCATGCGATCCCCCCGTCACCCACCGGATCGGGCGATCGTGCGGTCCGGTTTCCCCCTCTGACATGCAATTCTGCGGAACCGTCCGACCGATCGGGCATCCCAGCGCGACGCGATCACGCGGCGCGCGTCGGGAACCGCTCCCTCACCTGTCTGCGTGCCACGCCTGCCTCTGCGTGCCTGCACGCAGACAGGCACGGGCAGGCGGTCGCGGCTCCGTTCTCCGATCGCCGTTCCGTTCCGCGGTCACGGCTCCGTTTCGGGTCTACGGCTCTGTCGGAACCTTTTCGGCACCCCAAGAGGCGCCCGACGAAGCGTTCCCCTTGTCGAAACGTCCCTTTCCCTTCCCCCGTATCCCTTGCCTCTATGCACCCGCGTCGCCGGCCGTTTCCGGCGTGAAGACGCGGGCGGCAAGCGATTCGTCCAGTCCCGTTCCGTCCGCCGGAATGTCCTGAAGCAATCGGGCGATGATGGATTCGCTGCGGACGCCGTCGGCCTCGGCGTTGAAATTGGTCAGCACCCGATGCCGTAACACGGGCAGGGCGACGGCGCGGATGTCTTCCATGGAAACGTAATACCGCCCCTTGAGAACGGCGCGGGCCTTGCCCGCCAGCACCAGGTTCTGCGACGCTCGCGGACCGGCGCCCCAGGCGACGTAATCGCGCACGTACTCCGGCACCTCGCCGTGCCCGACGCGCGTGCGCCGTGTCAGGGTCGTGGCATAGCGCACGACGT
Organism: uncultured Phycisphaeraceae bacterium; assembly: GCA_964574925.1. GTDB lineage: Bacteria > Planctomycetota > Phycisphaerae > UBA1845 > UBA1845 > CAZNQN01. Next base: position 3,079 of record CAZNQN010000343.1, read on the forward strand.
GATCGGCACAGGGGACGCGGCGGACGATCCGCTGCAAGGCGAGGATGTCGCGCGCGGTCATCGGCCGTTCCAGCTCCGTCTGGTGCGGCGCGGTGGTCATCCGCACGATCTGCATCTCCTCCTCTTCACTGGGATAATCCACCAGGATCTTGAACATGAAGCGGTCGAGCTGCGCCTCGGGCAGCGGATACGTGCCCTCCTGCTCGATCGGGTTCTGGGTGGCGAACACGAAGAACGGCTGAGGCAGCTTGTGGGGGAACCCGGCCGCGGTGACCTGATGTTCCTGCATGGCTTCCAAAAGCGCCGCCTGCGTCTTGGGCGGGGTGCGGTTGATCTCGTCGGCCAGCA
>CAZNQN010000344.1:0-3415 GCA_964574925.1 uncultured Phycisphaeraceae bacterium
CCTATACGCTCGAGGAGGTGGGCAAGATCTTCAAGGTCACGCGGGAGCGGGTGCGGCAGGTGGAGGCGAAGGCCATCCGCAAGCTCCAGCATCCGGTCCGTGCCCGCAAGCTGGAGGGGTTCCTGGAGAACCTCACGCCGCAATCGACTTCGCCGTAAGCGGTCATTCGCAGGCCCGATCCATCGGGAACGGCGACGCCGGCTGGGGAACCAGCCGGCGTTTTTCATAAGCACCGGGCGCCTTCGCGGAGCGGGCGGCGGCTCTCTGCGAGGGAATAATCGTGCTCGGCGTGCGAATCCCAGAGGGAAGGAGACCGCCGTCCGTGCGGACGGCACGGCCGGTCCGGGCGGGAGGGTCCGGGAACGCGAGGTTTCGCGTCCGCCGGCCGGGGTCATGCGGCCTGCGGTGACGCGATCGGGAGTCGAAGATGTTCCGCCAGCTCGTATTCATTCGTCTCAACGCCGCGGAGAGCGCCCTTCGGGAAGGCCGCCTGGACGAGGCCTACCGCCTGGCGTCCGCGCCGGACCTTCGGGCCCATCGACGGGGTCGGGCCGTCCTGAAGACGCTCGCCGATCGCTTCCTGGAACGGGCGAGGGAACACTACCGGGCGGACCGGTTCCGTGAGGCGCTGCTGGATCTGGACCGGGCGGCGGATTGCGGGGGGCGGGCGGATGAGATCGCGGAGCTGCGGGAGCAGGTGCAGACGGTGGCCCGCGAGCTGGAACGGCACGCGCGTTCGCGGGCGGCGCGGCTGGCGCAGGCCCGCCGTCGCGTGGAGGGCGGCTCGCTTCAGGCGGGGCGGCGGATTCTGGATCAGGCGGGCGAGCGCGATCCGGAGGTGCGCGAGCTGCGGGGGACGATCGAAGCGCGGGCGGCGGAAGTGGAGGACCTGGCGGAGCAGGCGAAGCGGCTGATCGACACCGGGCGGTGGACCGAGGCGGTGCAGCGGATCCGACGGGCGAGGGAGATCGACAAACACGACGAACAGGTCGTGCGGCTTACCGCCCGGGTTTGCGAGGCGGCGGCGGAAAGCATCCGGCAGGCCTTGTGCGAGGGGCATCCGCATCGGGCGGAACGGGACGCCGCCTGCCTCGGCGATCTGGCGGCGTCCGATCCGTCCGTGCAGGAACTGGCGCACCTGATTTCGCTGTTGCGACAGGCGCGGGAGCGCCTGGAACGACACGACTACGGCGAAGCGCGGCGGCTCGTGATGCGGGCGGGGCAGATTCTGCCGGAGGCGAAATGGATCGGCCGGGCGGCCGACCAGCTCCGCAAACTCGACGAGATGGTGACGGAACTCCGCGCGGGTCCGCTGGGCGATACGGAAGGCGCAACGGCGAAGCGTCCCCCCGCGCGGCCTCAGCCGTCGCGTCCAGCGGGGGTTGCCGTTCCGGCCGGGCGACCGGACGAGACGATCGCGCTTCCCTCCCGCAGCCGGGAGACGACGGGGCTTCCCGGACGGCTTTTGTTGCTGGTGGACGGCGGGGGAAGCTTCCTGCTGCTGCCGGGGGCGGAAGTGAGCATTGGACGGGCGGCGGCGGAAGATCCGGCCGACGTGGCGCTGATGGGCGACGTGTCGCGGCGGCACGCCCGCATCCAGCGGGTGGAGGAGGATTATTTCATCTTCTCCGGGAAAGGGATGGAGGTCGGCGGTCGGCGGACGCCGCATCACCTGCTCCGCGACGGCGACCGGGTGGTGCTGGGAAAGGGGGCGAAGTTCACGTTCCGCATGCCGAGTCGCAAGAGCACCTCGGCCGTGCTGGATCTGAGCGATACCACCAAGATGCCGCACGACGTGCGACGGGTGGTGTTGTTCCATCGATATGCGATCCTGGGGGCGGGACCGACGGCGCACGTGCGGTGTCCCCATGCGGGCACGCCGCTGGTGCTGTTCGAGCGGGACGGGGCGTTGTGGGTTCGCCGCCGCAACGACGGGCACGTGGACACGGACCCGGTGCGGATCGAGGTGGGGCAGCCGGTGGAGATCGCGGGCGCCAGTTTCGTGGTGACGCCCTGGCCTGGCGGTCCCGTAGAAACGGCCCGTCTCTGACGAGAGGGCGGACAAAGAGACCGGATCATGGGAACGATCGGATTGGGCGAACGTCGAGCCTCCGGAAGGATCGCGCGGGCTGGAGCATCCCTCGAAATTGTGGTCCGGTCCTTCATCCACCGGATGCGGCTGGCGTCCGGTTTCGTCGCGCAGGCTGAAGCCTGCGGCTCGGAACGCAGCTCGGAACGCAACAACGAGATATGCTCTGAAGATCCGCGGCTCAGCGCGTGCAGGCGGGAGCGCTTGCGCGGCCCGGAGCGGTTAAGGTAAAGAAAGCGACCGACGATGGCATTCACGTTCAAACACGGTGATCGACCGATCGAGGGGTACACGATCCAGCGGGCCGTCGGGAAGGGCGGCTTCGGGGAGGTGTACTACGCGATCAGCGACGGCGGTCGAGAAGTGGCGATCAAGTACCTGCGCGACAATCCGCAGGTCGAGCTGCGGGGGGTGAGCAACTGCATCAACCTGAAAAGCCCGCACCTGGTGTCGATCTTCGACGTGAAAAAGACGGTGGACGGGGAGTACGCGATCATCATGGAGTACTGCTCCGGACCGTCGCTGCGCGATCTGCTGATCGCCGAGCCGAAGGGCTTCGCGCCGGAAAAGGCCGCCTTTTTCGTCCGTGAGATCGGCAAGGGGCTCTCCTATCTGCACGACCGGGGCATCGTGCATCGGGATCTGAAGCCGGGGAACATTTTCTACGACGACGGGTACGTCAAGATCGGCGATTACGGACTGAGCAAGTTCATCTCCGTGTCGCGGCACAGCGGTCAGACGGCCAGCGTCGGCACGGTCCACTACATGGCGCCGGAGATCGGCAGCGGGCATTATTCCAAGGGCGTGGACATCTACGCGCTGGGCGTGATCCTCTACGAGATGCTGCTGGGGCGGGTGCCGTTCGAGGGGTCGAGCATGGCCGAGGTGCTGATGAAGCATCTGACGGCCCAGCCGGAACTGGATTGCCTGCCCGAGCCGTTCGGCGACGTGATCCGCAAGGCACTGGAGAAGGACCCGAAGGACCGCTACCAGAGCGTGGACGAGATGGTGGGCGATCTGCTGGAGGTGGAGACCGTTCGGCGGAGCCTGGCGGGCTTCAGCACCAAGAGCCTCGAAGGGGCGGTTCGGCGGGGCACGCCGGAACGACTGGAATCACCGATCCCTTCGCCCAATCCGGCCGGGGACTGGGGACAGTTGGGAGTGGACGAGCCGCCGTTCGCCCGCCCGCTAAAGGCTTCGCCGCGGTTGCAACGGAAGATGGAGCGGGTCTCGCGGAAGCTGGAGCGGAAGCTGGCACGGCTGGAAGGTCGGCCGGTGCGGGCTCGACCGCGGCGTGCAGAGACCGACGAGCGAACGATCCCTGTG
>CAZNQN010000345.1:0-3375 GCA_964574925.1 uncultured Phycisphaeraceae bacterium
GCAATGAACGAAAGATCGCGCTGGAGCACGACTGCTCGGCCGTGGGGATGGACGCCTGGCATCATCGCAGCGACGCGGTGACGTCGGCCGCGGCGGCGATGGGAATCGGCGTGGCGCTGATCGGCGGACCGGCGTATGCGTCCGCGGATGAATGGGCGGCGCTGGCGGCGTGTGCGATCATCGTGATCAACGCCCTGCATTTCGCCTCACAGGCCGTGGGCGAGCTGATGGACGTCCGCCCGGAGACGGAAGTCGCTGGGGCGGTGGAACGAGCGGCCCTGGAAGTGTCCGGTGCCCGGGCCGTCGAAAAGGTCATGATCCGTAAGATGGGACCGGTGCTCTATGCGGACCTGCACCTGGAGGTCGATCCGTCGCTGACCGTGATCGAGGCGCACGAGATCGCTCACCTCGTCAAGGATCGGATCCGCCGACGGGTTCCACGTGTCGCCGATGTGCTGGTCCACGTCGAACCGCACGCCGCTCCGCCCGACGATTGATCGGCGGTCCCGACGTGCTTGCGGTCCCCGGAGCGGTTCCCCTCGTGAGGGCAACCCATGCCGGTCTTTCCCCCGACGGATGCGTATCGAGCACCGCGGCATCGCGCAGGTTTCAAGCCCGCGGCTCGAACGCAGATATGAACAATGCCCTGACTCGACTGCGGGACGTCTTAGGAACTGTTTCAAAAATCGTTCGGCGAACCAACGGACGTTCGTGTCCATGGTGCGGAGCCCGGCACCTTCCGCTCCCTCACGGTCGCGGCTCTGTCAAGCGTCCGCCGCCCACATCCGCCACCAACGTTTTGAAACACCCCCTTATTTCAGGTCCGTGCACTGGCATACGGGCACGACATTGGGAGAGAGGCTGAAGCAACAGACGCATGCCTTGGTATCGGTGACCACAAGGCAGCAGGTTCCATTCACGGTGCTTTTACACGGCCTGACGGTGCTTCCAGCCGTTCCCGCGTCAGCGATTGCGCCGGTGTTGCTTTCACCTCCACCTGCAGGCGCCTGTTCAGCCTCTTGCACGACATCGCTCGCGAAATGCGCCAGCCCGTACTCATCCGCCGAGGTCATCTCGATTCCCTGTCGCGTGATGGTTGCGGAGAACGCCGGGATGAACTCGGTGGGCTCCGACTCGGTACCGGCGCCGGTGACCGCCATTCCCAAAAGACGGACGGTGCCGTCTCCCGGTTCAACGACGGCCAGGACGCCACCGGCAAGATCCACCAGCTCGGTTGATCGGATCCGCTTCCTGAGTTGCGTTTCGGGCTTTTCGCCGACAAGACTTCTCATTAGCGCGAACAAAGCAGGATAGTCCTCTTCGCGGGGTTGCATGATGACTTCGCCGGGCGGCATCTTCGCCACCTCCTCTTCAAGGCGATCCTGCTGGACGGGTGGCAGAGCGCTCTCCGTCGCATCCCGCGGGGGACGAGGAGCGGCTTTCTTTCCGCCCGCCCAGGCCGCAAGCGTCCCGCCTCCGACGAGGAGCATCACAGTGAACATGACCTTGTGGGGTGAGATTTGCCGAGCCATGTTTCGACTCCTTCCTTCGTTCGCCCGATCGGGCGCCGAACCTGAATTGCAGGCATCCCGCAAGAACGCGGGAAAGCCTCCCTACACAATCGACCAATATACCCCCCCCCCTATGAGGACGTGTCAAGCATTTCTTCGTGTTTTTTTCGCCGGTCGGCTTTGAGATCTCCGAGCATCCGTCGATTGGCGATTCAGCTCCCGTCAGAGAGAGGAGACGGAAAGCCGCTAACTCCTTGTAAAAAATGACGTTGCGAAAAAGAGAATCGACGGGTGGGGAGATTCCCCCATCAGCTCAGCCATCCTGGGACATTCGTTCCGAACGAATCGGCGTCAGTTTTCCAGTTGTTTCTGGAGGCGGCGGCAGGTCTTGTAGTAGTCGAGGACGGCTTCGAACTCGGCCCGCTCCTCGTCGCCGCCGGCGCGGGCGACGGCGTCCTCCTGAAGGGCGATGGCGCGGTCGAGCCGCCCGACCTGGTACAGCGCCCGGGCGTAGACGACCAGCGTGCGGGCGTCCGGTTCGGGCGAGGCTTCATAGGCCGCCCTGGCCGCCTCGATCGCCAGCTCCGGCAGGCGGTGTTCCAGTTCGGCGATGTTGCAGAGCATCTCGGCCACGCGGCGCATCACGGTCGGATTGCCGCGGTGCTGGCGGATATGCGTGCGGACCCATTTCTCGAAGGTCTTGCGCATCTTCGGGTCATCGACGGAAATGCTTTGCAGGGCGTCCATGGCGACTTCGTTGGCCGGATCCATCCGCAGGACGTCGATCAGCCCGTCCCAGACGGCCTGCCACTGTCCGAGCTGGGCACGGACATTGAGCTCCTCCAGCTTGCGGGCGACCTTCTTTTCGAGCAGGGCGGCGTTGAGGTCATAGGTGCCGGCCACCAACCCGGACAGCACCTTTTCCAGCGCCGGATCGAGCGGGCTTCCCTGCCAGACGATCTTGCGGTTCTTGTCGATCACGAACGCATGGGGGATCCCCAGCGCGCCGGCGGCTTCGAGGTAATCGCGGCTGGTGCGGCCGTCGTCGATCGCCACCGTATAGCCCATGTTCTCTCCCTGCTCGCGAACGAAGCGGCGAATCGCCGACGGGGAGTTGCCGCGGGCGTCCGGCTCGGTGACGCCGACGATGACCACGTCCTTCTTGAACTTGTTCTGCAACTGGGTCAGCAGCGGAATGCTCATCTTGCAGGGCGGGCACCAGGTGGCCCAGAACTCGATCACGTGGATCTTCCTGGCGGCGTCGCGGGAAAGGTCCACCGGTTTGCCCTTGACCCACTCGGCGATGTGCAGCGGCGGGGCCGGATCCCCCACGTCCAGCGACGGCGCCGCGATCGTCGCCCCCGCCGTCGCCGTCCACCAGACCGCCGCGCCGATCGCCCATCGAACGGTTCGCATCGTTCGAATCATGCCCGGTCCGATCCCATTCCTCCCTGGATTCCTCGAATCCCGTAGCACGTCATTCCTCGCATCACTGAGGTTTTCGGACAATGGATTCATTCGTGTATTCGCTATTCGTTGTTCATCGTTCGACATTTGTATTCCGCTCCCTCACGGTCGCGGCTCTGTATGACGGTCGCGGCTCTGCATAACGGTCGCGGCTCTGATTATCCGTTCCCTCACGGTCGCGGGTCTGCATGACGGTCGCGGCTCGGTATTACGATCGCGGCTCCGTCGAGCAGGAGACCGCCTTCGTTCCCGTGCCCAGTCGTCGCAGGCGTCGGCAGGCCTCCTCCAGATCGGCCATCTGTTTCGCGTAGCAGAAGCGAAGCTGATATTTCCCGTCGTCGGGGTTGCGGTAAAAGGCCGATCCCGGCACGGTGGCGACCCCGACCTGGTTTAGAAT
>CAZNQN010000346.1:0-1724 GCA_964574925.1 uncultured Phycisphaeraceae bacterium
ACATCATCTTTCCAGACTTACCCTACCTCGTGTGGATTGCACGTCCCCATGTCTCGACGTTTCGGACATTCCCCCTATTCGCCCCAGTATCGCTGATATAGTTGGTGCTGTACCCCATCCGGGCGCCTTACACGGTTGATTCGTTGCGAAACCAGAACTTACGAAACGACAGGGTGGGCAAGGTGGGGGTGCGATGCTTGGACCTGCGGTCACAGATACGCGAGCGGGGTGGCCGACAAAGATTTTTTGTATGGATTTCGCGACAGGTCGGCGTGCAGACTGCTCGTCTTGAGTTATGGCCACCGTTGCCCGCGCTGCGGAGGAGAACGAGGGCACGCTGCGGTAGAACTGCGAATCCCTGAGGCCGGCCGCGCCCTCAGCCGGCGGAAAAAGGGTAGAAGGCGAACGCCCGGGGACGCCCGATCCTGATCGGCTTCCCCTGAAAGGGAAAGAGATACCGGCGCCCTTGCCGGGAGTCCCGCTTGCCCCGAGTTGCGGCTTCCCCGATCGAGACCCGTTCGATCCGACGGTTCCGGTGGAGAGACGGAAAGCCGGGTGATGTCATACGACAGTCAGCGACCTTTGGTGAGTGACGGACTGTGAAGTCCCATACGATCATGATGTGGACGGGCGGTGAGCGTCGGACGCCGGTGTGGAGGGCACAACCGGTTCGCCGCCGTGCTTCGCCCGGCATGGAAAGAGGGAAGCAACGATGAACGACGCAAGCCGGCGCGGCCTGACGTGTCTCGCCATCCTCTCCCTTCTTGCCGCTCCAGCGGCGGCCGACGGAATCGACCCGACGCGGGCCGCCTCCTATTTCCAGGAAGCGCAGGCCCTCTCCACGCGAGACGGCGGTCGCCTGTGGGGCATCCCGCTCTACGGTCCGATGATGTTCGTCGATCCGACCTCGCGCGCCGTGGTCGCCAACCAGGCGGATGCGGAAGGCAGGCTGCGGAAGCGCGACGGCGTCTATGTCGGCACCCTCCCTCCCTCGGAGAACGTGGCCAACACCGCCACGCGGTGGGCCGGCGTCCGCTGGACCATGATCCGCTGGCCCTTGCCGGACGACCCACGGGAAAGGGCCCGGCTGATGGCCCACGAACTTTGGCATCGCATCCAGGATGAGCTTGACCTGCCGGCGAGCAACCCCGCCAACCGTCACCTGGATACCCTGGAGGGGCGTCTCTGGCTCCAGTTGGAGTGGCGGGCGCTGGCTGCCGCGCTGCGCTCCCAGGGCGAGCAACGACGTTCCGCCGTCGCCGACGCCGTTTTCTTTCGCCGATACCGTTACTCCCTGTTCCCCGATGCGCAACGAGAAGAGCGGCTCCTGGAAGTCCATGAGGGATTGGCGGAGTACACGGGCGTGGCGGCCGGGACGAGGAACGCCGCCGAGGCCGTCGAACTGGCCCTGGCGAATCTCTCCTCCGCCCCCCAGCATCCGACGTTCGTGCGCTCGTTCTCCTACGCGACGGGACCGGCGCTGGGCTTGTTGCTGGATGCGGCGGATCCGGGTTGGCGAAAGAGGATATCAGCCAGGAGCGATCTCGGCGCTCTGCTGGCCCGAGCCTACCGCATCGAACCTGCGGACGATCTTGTGACCAAGGCCAAACAACGGGCCGCCGCGTATGGGTTCGAGACGCTGCAAGCGGCGGAGGGCAAACGGGAACGGGATCGCCAGGCGCGCCTGAGCCGATACCGGTCCCGCCTGGTGGACGGTCCGACGC
>CAZNQN010000346.1:1734-3370 GCA_964574925.1 uncultured Phycisphaeraceae bacterium
CCCCTTTTCCGCATGAACGTTCAGTTCAACCCCCAGACGCTCGTTCCTCTCGGGGAGTCGGGCACCGTGTATCCGACGCTTCGCATCACCGACGTCTGGGGCGTGCTGACCGTTGACGACGGGGCGCTGCTCACCAAAGATTGGTCCACCGTGTACGTCGCCGCCCCCCGCAACACCACGGGCGAAACCATCGAGGGATCGGGATGGAGACTCGTATTGAAACCGGGATGGACGATCCGTCCGCGCGGCGACGCGGGCGACTATCTGTTGGCTCGCGAGTGAGCCTCGCCGATCATCTTCAACGGAACGTCGTGCTGCGTCGGGTCATTGAGGGATACACGGCCTGATTCCTCTGTGCAGATTGCATGGATTAGCCACGGGCATCCCGTCGAATGACTTGGTGACCGACAGTTTGGACTTCGCAACCCGGGCTTTCCATTACCCAGATCTCGTCATCTTCCACAGCGTCCTTCAAACGATCCCGCCGTCGCCTGCGTGATTCGAGCGCGCCGACCGCATTGCACGGTTCTCGCAATCTACCGTGTACCGTCGCGTTGTTTTTCCGTTTGTAAGTGAAACCTATCCTCCAACCGCCGGATCGCCCGCTTGGCCTCGACGTCTCCGGGATCCAGCGCCAAAGCCCGACGGTACTGCGCCAGCGCCTCTTCCCATCGACCCACCCGTTCCAGCGCCACGCCCAGGTTGTACGCCGCCCCCGGCAAGTCCGGCTTGATCCGCAAGGCCGCCTCGTAATGCGGAATCGCCTTCTCGTACCGCCCTTCGAGCGCCAACGCCATCGCCAGGTTCAGGTTCGCCTCCGCCGAACCCGGATGCACCGCCATCGCCCGCCGGAACAGCGATTCGGCCCTTTGCAGATCACCTTCTTGGGCGAGCGCGACGCCTGCGTTCATCCATGCCAGCGCATCGAGCCGCCGCGTATCGTGGACCGGCAAACGCGCGAAGCTGCCGGCGACCGCCCCCACCAGTACATACGTGCCCACCCGCCGCCACGCGCCCTGGCACACCGCCTCCACCATCTGCCGCAACCCTTCCCCCGCGAACAGAAGCAGCAACGGAACCAGCGGATAGCGGTATCGCCCCAGTACGTAGAACAGTGCCACCGCAACCGCCATCGAAATCAGCATCGCATACCACACCCACAGCTCCCGCCATCGCCTCCGCGTCGCCCACGCCCCCACCGCCGCCAGCACGACCAGCGTGCCGAAGTGCCATACCTTCGACACCCAGCGCAGCACCGGCGACCAGGCCGCATACACCACCGGGCTTTCCGCATCCGCCACCTCGTAGGCGTTCCACACCATCAGCCACTTTCGTCCCAGCAGTCGCAGCCATCCCCACGGTTCGGCCGCGATGTCCGCCCACGCCCTGCGGTGCCAGTATCGTGACACTTCCTGCGGCGAGAGCGGACGTCCTGCGGCCGACTCCGCCAGCCGCACCGCGTCCTCCCGCTCGAACGCCGGCGTCTCGTGCCCCGCCACCAGCGGTTCGTACCGCCCGCTCGCCCCCCGGTGATTGCCGATGTAGAAGTTCGGTCCCGACTGGAACGTCGACCACGCCCACACCCCCCCCACCACCCGGTTCCGCACCGCCACCGGCCCCAGCACCATCACCACCC
>CAZNQN010000347.1:0-3364 GCA_964574925.1 uncultured Phycisphaeraceae bacterium
ATGTTGGCCCGCTCGCTTTCCACCACCGCTTCCAGGCGGGCAAGATCCGGGCGGTTCTCCTCTGCCTGCCGGATCCACTCGTCGGCCTGCGGCGGATGCATCTCCGCTTCCGATTCCTCCTCGAGCGGAGACAGCGCCACCGTGTCCGGCAGCAAGGCCCCCTCCAGACCCATCAGCTCCGCCAGCACCACCCGCCCCGTCTCCCGCGCCCCCACAGCCGCCGCCAGGTTCGTCTGCGCCGCCAGCATCCGCACGCGGAAGTTGTCCACATCCGCCTGCGTCGCCCGACCCGCCGCCTGGAGACGCTTCGTCTCCTCGAACTGTTCCCGGCTGAACGCCTCATCCGCCCGCGCGATGCGCACCTGCTCCTCGGCCAGTTGGACCTGGTAATAGGCCGAATCCACCGCCCGCACCAGCAACCGCCGCACGTCCCGCAACGCATGTTCCGCCGCCCTGCGCAGCGAACGTGCCGCCAGAAGTTGCGCATCCCGCACGAACCCGTCGAACGCCGTCCACGTCACCGTCAGCGCCGTCGAATGTTCACTGAACGGGTTCGTGTTGCCCTTGGGCTTGGCCCCGAACAACGGCAGACGCAGCGCGTTGAGGATCGTCGTCACCGCCAGACTGCTCGTATCCAGATCCGACGGGATCGACTGTGCCGGCTGGAGCAGCGTATTGAGCCGGTTGCGGCTGGCGGGCGTGTGGAACGTCCGCGTGAACGTGTGCGAAAACTGAAGCGTCGGCAGGAAGCGCGACCTCGCCTCCGCGATCCGCGCCCGGGCGGCCTGCAGCCGCGAAAGTGCCGCATGAATGTCCGGATTCGCCGCCAGTGCCAGCGCCCGCGCCTTCTCCAGCGGCAGGACCCGATCCTCCAGATAATCCTCCAGCATCGACGCCGGATCGACGGCATCTTCCGATACCGCTCCGAGCCTCGCCGGATGCGACGCCTCCAGATAACGCAAAGACGCGGCGAACCGGGCCGGCACTTCATCCGCCGCCGCTCCCACGCCTCCCGGCGCCCGGCACGCGGAGAGAACCATCAGCCCCGCGATCGGAACGACCGCGAACACCGCGCTTCGGAACCCCTTTGCCGTCACCGCGTCCCGAACGGCGGGCTTGCCCCCGCGCGATCCTTGAATGTCCACGAACCGCGTCTCGCTTTCGTGTCCCGAGCCGCGGGCTTGCCCCCGCGCGACGGATCGGTCCCTCCTGCGCCAACGACGGCGAACGAACCGGTCCACCGTGTGCGGACGTGCGGGAGTTGGACACCGCACCGAAAACTTCAGCCCGCGTGATCGTTCCGCCACCCCGGCGCCCACGCCCGCCCTCCGGTTCGCATAATGCCCCGGCCGTCCGGAAAACAGCCTGCCCGAGGTTCGCCGGCGTCTCGAACCGTCCAACCGATCTCTCTCGAGGAGCGCGGGCATCATGAGGCCGGCGCCAACCCTTCCCGGCTCGCCTCCTCCACCACTTCCGGTTCCGGATACGCTCCCCCGTAGCGCATCCAGTGGATCCACCGCCGGGCGTCGTTGACCACCAGGTATAGCGCCGGCACCACCAGCAGCGTCAGCGCCGTCGAGAACAAAAGCCCGAACGTCAGCGACACCGCCATCGGTTTGACCGACTGCGCCTGACTGCTTCGTTCCATCAGGATGGGCAGCAACCCCACGATCGTCGTCACCGAGGTCAGGATCACCGCGCGGAACCGCAGTTCCGCCGCCAGCCGAACGGCCTCGAAAATCCGCTTCCCCTCCCGCAGGTGCTGATTGATCGCATCCAGAAGCACGAGCGCGTCGTTGACCACCACCCCCGACAGCGCCACCGCCCCGAACACGCTCATGATCGTCAGGTCCATCCCCAGCACCGCGTGACCGAACACCACCCCGATCAGACCGAACGGCACCGCCGTCAGGATCACCACCGGCTGAATGTACGACCGCAGCATCGCCGCCAGCAGCGTATACATCACCAGCAGCGCCATCACGAACCCCGTCCGAAGACTGTGGAGGGACCGCGCCATCTCCTCCCGATTGCCCCCGAACGTATAGGTGAGGTTGTCGTAATCATCCACCACGTCGTCCAGGAACCCGCCCTCCAGGGTCTGCAGCACCTGCTCGGTGTTCGCCCGCCCCTCGTCCACGTCGGCCACCACCCGCACCCGACGCAAACCGTCCTGATGCATGATGTACGCGTACCCGCGCGCCCAGCGAAGGTCCGCCACTTCCAGGAACGGAATGTCGTGTCCGTACGGCGTCTGGATGCGGATGTGTTCCAGGTCGGTCAGCGAGCGGCGGTCTTCCTCGGCCAGGCGGACCCGTACCTTCACCTGGTCCCGCCCCCGCTGAAGCCGCACCGCCTCGCCCCCGTAAAAGGCATAGCGAAGCTGCCGCGCCACGTCCTCCAGCGTCAGCCCCAGCTCCCGCGCCGTGGGCTTGAGCGAGACGTGCAGCTCCCGTTTGCCGGGGATCAGATCGTCGTGGATGTCGTAGAGTCCCGCGAACTCGTGCAGCTTGTCCTGAATGCGCCGCGAGGCCTCCGCCAGATCGTCGAGGTCCGTCCCCAGCAGCCGGATCTCCAGCGGGCTTTCCAGCGGGCCGATCGGCTGACGACCCACCGTCACCTGCACCGCGTCCGGAATCTCCCCGATCCGCTCCCGCCAGCGGGCGATGATCCGTTCGTCGGAGAGACGGCGTTTGTCCGCCGGCATCAGCTCCACCCGCACCTCACAAAGGTGATTGCCCCGCACCGACATGAAATCCGCGAACTCGCCCGTGATCGAGTAGATCTGCCGGACCAGCTTGCCCGGCGACGCGGGCACCAATGTCGGATCGTCGTTCAGCGCCCTGGCGGCCGCCTCCACCCGGTCGATCGTCCGCTGCGTCACCGACACCGGCGTCCCTTCCGGAAAGCGAATCCGCGCCCGAAGGATGTTGCCGTCCTCTTTCGGAAACAGCGTAAACGGCGTCCGCCCGCCGAAGACCATCCCCCCCGCCAGAAGCAGCAGTCCGCCGGTAACCGAAAGCGTCACGTCCCGCCGGCGAAGGGCGGCCTCGATCACGCGGCGATAGCGACCGTGGATGAATCCTTCGACGGCCGACTCCACCGCCCGACGCCACCGGTTCGGTTCCTCCCGTCGGATCGCCACCCCCGGCGGCTCACGCCGACAAAGATGCGCCGGCAGGATACCGAACGCCTCGAACGCCGAAGCGATGATGGCCGCGATCACCACCACCGGCAGCACGTGGATGAACCGCCCCATCACGCCGCTGACATACAGCAACGGCACGAACGCGACGATGGTGGTCAGCGACGCGCCCAGCACCGGCAGCGCCACCTGCTGCGCCCCTTCGATCGACGCCGTCAC
>CAZNQN010000348.1:0-3354 GCA_964574925.1 uncultured Phycisphaeraceae bacterium
ACCAGCAGCACCGTCACGAACCAGGTCGTGGAAAGGATCCACAGGGAGTAATACAGTCCGTAGGGTTCGAGCAAGAGTGCCGTTGTCGCCCACGTCGCCCGTCGCGCGCCCCACCGCGGAACGAGCAGATGAAAGAAGAGGATGACGTTCACGACGGCAAGGAGCTGATGGGCAACGATCACCGCCGTGGGCGAGGAACCGGCAAGTGCCATCACCGCCGCGAGAAACAGCGGGTATCCCGGTGTGCGCCAGGTGTCGGGCGCGAGCGGTTCGCCCTCCCCGGCCGTGCTGAACGATCCGTGTTCGAGCAGGTTCCGCCCCAGATGGTAATACTCCCGCCCGTCGAGAGAGCGAAAGGCGAGCGCATCGACGGCGCCGAACCGGGCATGGACGATGAGGAGCAGACAGGTGTGCACGGCGATCGAAGCCGCCAGCAACGACAGCATCGCCCGCCGCACGTGCATCGAGGAACCGTTGCGCGCCTGTAGGATGAATCCGTCTCCCGGTACGGTTTCCCGCGTCGGCGTTCGAGTCCGTGATCCGCCGCGGCGGGATCAGCGTCGTTTGCGGGATCCGCCGCGTTTACGCGTGGGGCCGCGGGAGCGCCGCGCGGATGTCGACTTCGCCGTCGTTCGGCTTTTGGAACGGATCTGTTGGGTGGATCGCATCCGTGCCCGCGCCCGTTCGAGGCCGGGGATCGGTTCGGCCGGCGCCAGCTCCACCCGTCGCGTCGCCACGTCCACGCCGACGACCGTCACGGCAAGCCGGTCGCCGACGCGGATGCGATAGCCCGATCGTTCCCCGACGGCACATCCGCCGCGGGCGTCCACCTCCCACCAGTCGTCACCCAGCAGATCGTACGGCAACAGCCCGTCGATGAGGAAGCGGTCCAACTGGACGAACAACCCGACGTTGGCCATCCCCGTCACCGTGCCCTCGAACCGCTCGCCGACGTGCTGTTCGAGCAGTCGCAGCAGGAAGACGAGTTTCAGCTCCCGCTCGGCGGATTCGGCGCGCTGCTCGTTCTGCGTGCACAACCGTCCGATCTCGCGCAGTTCTTCGAGGGAATGGGGGATGCGGACGGTTTTTCGCTTCCGCCGGCGGTCTTCCAGGTAGGCCGTCAGCAAACGATGCACCGTCAGGTCCGCGTAGCGACGGATCGGCGACGTGAAGTGGCAATACGCTTCGCTGGCGAGGGCATAGTGTCCCGCCAGGACGGGGGCGTACTCCGCCGGTTGCATGGAGCGCAGCACGGCCAGGTTCACCGCGAACGACTCGCTCCGATCGCGCACGGCGTCGAGCAGTTTCTGAAGGGCGAAGCGGTCCGGCGGTTCGGGCAGCGGATGACCCAGCACTTTCAGAAAGCGGTTGAGGGATTGGAGGCTGGCCGGCGAGGGCGATCCGTGCACCCGCCGCAGATGCGGCAGGTTGCGCTCGGTGAGCAGGCGGGCGACGGCCTCGTTCGCCTCCACCATGAACATCTCGATGATCTTGTGCGAAAAGCTCGTGTCCTCCGGCACCACGTCCACGATCCGCCCCTCGTCGTCGAAGACCGGTTCCACGTCGGGCAGATCCAGCTCCAGCATCCCTTCCCGCAACCGCCGCTGTCGGATGGTCCGCGCCAGCTTCTCCATCGCCCGCAGGAGCGACACGACCTTGGCACTCATGCGCCCGGTCTTGCCCTCCAGCACGGCCGTCGCCTGTTCGTAGGTCAGCCGTTTCGTGGAGCGGATGACCGTCTCCGCCATCCGCGCGCCGCGGACCTTCCCTTTTCGGTCGTAGGTGATGAAGACGCTCTTGGTCAGCCGCGGTTCGCGCTCCTGGAGCGAGCAGACGCCGTTGGAAAGCACCTCCGGCAGCATGGGGATGACCAGCCGCGGCAGGTAGACGCTGTTGGACCGCGCCCGCGCCTCGCGGTCGAGCGGACCGTCCTTCGGGACGAAGTAGGACACGTCGGCGATGTGCACGCCCAGCTCGACCCGACCGTTGCCGAGCTCGCGCAGCGAAATCGCATCGTCGAAGTCGCGGGCGTCCACCGGGTCGATGGTGATCACCGTCTCCTTCCGCAGGTCTTCCCGCTGCGACAGCGCCGCCTGCGGGTCGAACCGCCTCACCGCCTCCCGCGCTTCTTCAAGGGCTTCTTCCGGGAAATCCCCCGGCAGGCCGTACTGCTCCACGATGCTTTGCGTATCGACGTCGGGTTCCCCCCGCGGGCCGAGCACCTTCACGATCACGCCGCGGGCTTCCACGTCTTCGACGGGGTACTGATGGATCTCCACCACGACCTGGTCGCCGGGTTTGGCCCCCTTCGCGCCCGGATCGCCGACGAAGATGGGCACGTGCATGGTGTTGCCGTCCGGGACCACGAACCAGCGGCGCATCTGCTTGTGCAGCTCGCCGACGAAGCGGCTCTGCCCACGGGAGACGATGTCCACGATCCGTCCTTCGTAGATCATCCGTCCGCCGCGCTTGCCGCGCTTGCGGACGGTGGCCTCGACCGTGTCCCCCGTCAGCGCGCCGTTGGTCCAGCGGGCGGGGATGTACAGGTCGCCGTGGGCGTTGGGGATGTCGGGGATGACGAAGCCGAAGCCGCGCGGGTTGGCGCGGAACCGGCCGCGGATCCGCCCCGGCGGCGGAGGGAGCATCACCGCGTTCTGCGGCCCCAGGACGATCCGCCCCGCCTTCATCAACGCCTTGCAGGCGTCGCGGAAATCGCCCCACTCGCCCGTGCCGATGCCCATCGCCCGCGCGAGCTGGCGCAGCTCCCGCGGCTGGTATTCCTGCGATCGCAGATAGTCCAGGATCCGATCCGCGTACGATTCCTTGGGCATGACGGGTTCCGTGTGCTTTTGCGCAAGGGCCTTGTGTCGTCGCCCTGGACCGGTCGATCCGCCCGGTCGAACCGCTTCTCCGACGCATCCGGCGGTTCGGCCCCGGCGATGACGCCGATCATTGTCGCGTGCGCCCGGCGGTGACGTCAAGCGGCACCGGCGCGTGCGAATCAAGTCGCAACCGGAAAAGGGCGGTCGGTTCGGACGGCGAACCGTAAACGGCGGGTCGAGAACGGGATGGATGACTGGGAACCCCTGCTCCCGCCATCGGATTCGGATCAACTCTTTGGGTTTGTTCGCACGGGCGAGTGCGGCGCATTTCTCGACAGTATGAGCCGGTCCTTTCCGCGTCGGGCGCCAAGAGGGCACGGACCCGTCGCGTGGGCTGCAAGCCTTCGTCTTCGAAGACGAAAAGGTGAGACGCTCTCTGAATGTCGCGCTGGGGGCGGTCCGGGTTCTCGCTCGCGTCCACGATTCTCGGATGCGTCGCAGGATCGCTTGACCGCCCGCCTAGTGGGCATCC
>CAZNQN010000349.1:0-3344 GCA_964574925.1 uncultured Phycisphaeraceae bacterium
GTGCGACGCCGTGCGGTACGCCCCCGGCAGCGTGGAAGCGTCCTTTCACGAAAGCAGTGAGGAAGCGCGACGCTGCATCCGTCGGCTGGAGGAACGAATCCGATGATGCGACTCGCGCTGACCGGTTGCCTGCTGCTGTTGCCGATCTCGTCGCCGCCCTCCCCAAGCGGCGGCGGGTTTCCGCTGCGGCTCGACCCGCGCGATTCGTTCGAACGGGCGGTGCAGGAGTTCGAACAGGCGCAACGAATCCTGGCGGAACAGCCGGATCGGGCGCGGCGATTGTTCCTGCAGGCGGCCCAGCGGTTCGAGAGCCTGGCCGCGAGCGGCATCCGCAACGGACGACTGGAGTACGACCTGGGCAATTGCTACCTTCAGGCGGGCGACGTGGGACGGGCGATCCTGCACTACCGGCGGGCGCAACGACTCATCCCCGGCGATCCGATGCTGAAGGAGAACCTGCGTCTCGCCCGGCAACGACGCCTCACCAACATCGAGCCGCGCCGCCGCAGCGCCGTGCTGCACAGCGTGTTCTTCATGCACTACGATCTCTCCGCGCCCACGCGGATGCGGTTGCTGCTGATCTTCTACTTCCTGTTCTGGGCGGCGGTCATCGTGCGCCTCTTTCTGCCGCGGCGCGTGTGGACCGTCCTCGCGGTGGGGTGCGCGGCGGCCGCGATCGGGATGGGGATCTCGCTGGGCGTCAGCCGGTGGAGCGATCGGCATCGCCCCGACGGCGTGGTGACCGAGATGGACGTGGTCGTCTACAAAGGTCCCGGCATCGGCTACCAGCGACAGTTCGAACAACCCCTGCAACCCGGCGTGGAATTCACCCGTCTCGGGCAACGCGGAGCGTGGTGGAAGATCGAACTGCCGGACGGCAAGCAGGGGTGGATCGAGGGGCGGTCGGCGGCCCTGGTTCCGCTCGAAGCAGGGTAAACGCGGGACCGCGGACCGGAACATCCGATCCTGCTTCTGCAAAATCCTCGGTTTGTCCCGTCCGCCCAGTCGTGTTGCCTCCCGCCCGCCGCCTCAAGCGCATTTCTCGAGATGGCGGCCCGGTTCTTTCGCCGTTGGGTACGGATGGGAGCACGGCTGCATCGCGCACGCTGAAGCCTGCGGCTCGGAACGCACACCGAATCATGCCCCGTCCGTGGGAGATTCTCGATCCCCTGCCCGCCCGGCCGGCACGGGTTTTCTTGACCTCCGAGGCCTTCATCCCCCGCTTCGGGAATCCGGCGAAGCGAAAAACGGTTTGTAGGATTGAGCGGCGACGCGGTAGACTGGGCCGTGCCGCGAAGCGGGTCGGGTTGCACGGGGGAGGACGATCCCGACGGAAAAAAGGGGAGGGACCACGCTGCGATGATCTGGAAGGTGCTGGGGATCGGGTCGTTCGTGCTGCTCCCGATGAGCGTCTCGCTGTGGTACACCAGCCACCATCGCCCCGTGCAGTATCGCTGGGACCTGACCCTTCAGAAGTCGCTGCGCGTTTATCTCAAGGACGGCCTGCTCGGTCTCCGCGTGCTGGCCATGCCGACGAAGGTGGCCTCGCGGACCGAGTTCCGCGCCACGCTCCAGCACAAGGCCATCCCCGGCGGTCGGCACTGGTTGCTGCGATCCCACCGCGTCGGACCGTATCGGATCACATGGATGGTGTTCCCGCTGTGGGCGTCGACGGTCGGGCTGATCGGACTGATGTTCGTGCCGGTGGTTCGCGGTCCGGTGATGCGATTGTGGCGGCGCGCGCGGGGACGATGCATCGCGTGCGGATACGACCTGCGCGGGAGCCGGCGACGCTGCCCGGAGTGCGCCACGCCGATCGGATAGTCAAACCTACCGTCGGATATCCGTCCCTCCGACGGATTTCACAGGAAAACAGGCCGTTCGAAAACCCGCTTCGATTCACGTAACCTATTGTTTTTCAATAAGATAGAAACCTATCCGGTCCGCCCGGCATGTGAAAAGGCGAGACTGTCTTCCGCACGGCGGATACCCCTGTGAAATCGCGCGATCTTCGTTCATGCTGACGGAAGTTGCCTCTAAGTTGATAAAAGTTTTTTGATAAGTTGGGAAAGTTTTTGTTGACATCGATCGGCGCGGATCGGTAAGATCGCTCCAACGATGGACGGATCCGAGCACCCCCGGAAGAAGCGGGTTGAGGAGGGGAACGGATCCGGGAATCGTTGAAGGGGACAGAAGAGGACTGCGGTACGGAACGGGGGTGTGACGAGCGTTCCGTACCGCATCAACAGGTTCGGGGCTCGTCCCCGGACCTGTTGCCATTGGCGAGGAGGAGGGGGAGGAAACAGCCGGCGACGTCCTTCGCCCCGTCGGAGCGACGAAGCCGGTTGTTTTTTCGCCTACGCTTGTCCCGCCGACATTCTCATCGATCACGATTCCGACGCGCCGTCTTCCAGATTCGAAAGGCGTTCGAGCACCTTGATCAGCGCCTGCGTTCCGTCCCGACCTTCCCCGGCCGCCTGGTTGGCACCGAGCAACTGATGCACGAGCGCCGTTCCCGGCAGGGACAGACGATTCCGATAGGCCGTATCCAGCGCGATCCGCAAATCCTTCTGCTGCAAATCGACCATGAACATCGGACGGAAGTCACGCTCCACCATGCGGGGACCGAGATTGTTCAAAGCCCATGAACCGGCCGCTCCCCCGGAAACGGCCTCGAGCATCGTCCGCGGATCGAGCCCGACACGGCGGGCGAATGTGATCGCCTCGCAAACGCCCAGCAGGTTGGCCACGCAGAGAATCTGATTGCAAAGCTTGGTGAGCTGACCGAAACCGACCGGACCGCAGTGGACGACGGATTGCCCGACGGCCTCGAAAACGGGTCGGGCCCGCTGCACATCCTCGGCCCGCCCGCCGACCATGATGGAAAGGGTCCCCGCTTCCGCGCCGGTCTTGCCGCCGGAGATGGGCGCGTCGAGGAAACGTCCGCCGCGCTCTTCGACCGCTCCCGCCACCTTGCGGGCAACGTCGGGGGAAATGGTGGACATGTCGATGCAGAGGGAACCGGCCTGCAAACCGGCACAGACGCCCCGTTCGCCCAGGTAGACGTTCTCCACGTCGGGCGAATCGGGCACGCAGGACATCACGATGGAAACCTGCTCCGCCAGCTCGGCGGGGGATTCGGCCCAGCGGGCGCCGGCTTCAAGCAGCGGCTGGGCCCGCGCGGGCGTTCGGTTGTAGACGTGAACCGGAAACCCGGCCTCAAGAAGATTGCGGGCCATCGGTCCGCCCATGATCCCCGTGCCGATGACGCCGACTCGTTCCTTCTCTGCTGCCATACCGTCGTCACTCCTTTTTCCGTTTCGACATGCTCATCGTGTGTCGGT
>CAZNQN010000350.1:0-3342 GCA_964574925.1 uncultured Phycisphaeraceae bacterium
TGGCCACGGTCAGCGTGTCGCGGACGCGGAACATGGGCAGTACCTTCAGCCGTTCTGCTTCCTCCCGCGGAATGCACTTGACCACCTTCGGATCGATCAGCCCGTGCCGCAGCACGCACCCCGGCACGCCCAGCCGCTTCGACAGCGCCTGCACCAGCGCCGTCGAGGAGATCGCCCCCACGTCGACCAGCGCATGCCCCAGCCGACCGCCCAGCTCCTGCTGGCGGGAGAGCGCCTCGGCCAGTTGCTCCGGCGTGATCAGCCCTTCGTTGACGAGCTGTTCGCCGAGGCGGACCGCCGTCTCGATGGTCAACGATCCCATCGGCGTACCCCTGCTGCCCCCATGCGACGATGCGGTCCCGGACAGGAAGCGAAGACGGTCTCCTTGCCCGGCCCGCGAATCCGGGGCGGCTTAGAGAAAGCTGCGCACCGCGTCCTGGATCTCGGTGAAAAATCGAAACTGCGACGCCGTCCCGGTCACCTCGAGGATCTCCCGGCAGGTGGAGGGCACCGACGCCAGCTTCAGCACGTCGGCCCGATCGGCCAGGCGATCGGACGCATCGAGCAAAGCTTCGATGGCCTCGCTGTCCATGTACGGCACGTTCCGCAGGCACACCACGACCCGCGCGTTGGGTGCCTCCACCCGCTCCCGCAAGACCCGGGCGAAGGCGGCGCCGTCCTCGTCCACCAGCGCGCCGCCCGGCGTCAGCACGTCCACGCTGCCGACTTTCCGCTGCTCGATATTCACGTACCGACCGCCTCCACCGTCGTTTCGGGAGCGCCGACGTCACTGACCAGAACTCGGTCTTCGGCCCGCGCCTCGCTGCACCGGCTCAGCGCCTGGGTAACGAGCGGCTCCAGCTCCGCCGGCTCGGCTCCGCTGCCCGCCATGCCGCAGCGGACCTGCACCGCCTGCCCCCACCGGGACGCATCTCCGCAGACCGCCTGAAGGCGTTCCAGCAACTGGCGGACGATGAGCGATCCCAGCGCCGAATCCACTCGACGCAACAGGACGATGAACCGGGAACTGTCGAACCGCCCCACCCGATCGTCCGAGCGCACCTTCCGCTTCAGCACCGCGCTGACCTCCTGGATGAGCGCGTCGGCCGACTCCCATCGCCCGGCGTCCCCCAATCGCCGCAACCCCTCCAGGGAAAAGACGGCCATCACCACCGGTTCGTGTTCGCGGTTCGCCTCGGCCATCGCCTGAGCGGCCGATCGCAGAAACGCGGGGCGGATCGGAAGCCCCGACACCGGATCGTGCTGCACGGCGTCTCGACTGCGAACGGCGTCCGCCAGCGAGCACCAGAACCGTCCCGCCAGCGCTTCCACCACCGCCAGCACCGTGCGGTGACGCAACGGCTCGATCCCCAGACGCCCGACCACGACGACGCCCACCGACCGCCCCTGCTCGACGATCGGAAAACACCAGGCGATCGACCCGCCGTGCTTGGCCGCCAGCTCCTCCACCAGTTCCCCCTGTTCGGGCGCCCCGCGGACGTAGGAGCGCCCCGACGTCAGAACGTGCCCGATGATCCCCTCCCGCGCCGGAATCGGTTCCATGTCCACCACCGTATCCGCCGCCCGCAGCGGCACGAGCTCCTCGCCTCTCCGCACATAGACTCGCAGCCGACCCGCGTGACAGGTCCGATAGAGCATCGAACGGAGGAACTCCTCGAAGTCCGGCCAGGGATCGACCAGCTCGCGGTGGTCGCTCAGCCAGTCGTCGAAGCGAACGAGTTCCTCGTGCACCTGTTTCAGCGCCGTCTCCGAAAGGTCTTCCTCCCCGTCTTCGCGGCTGCGGGCACCATGGCCGAAGCGGGACGACTCGAAACGACCCCCGAAGTACGCTCCCATGCCGATCAGAAGCAACCCCCCGGCGATCAGCACAACGATCCCGCCGGGACGGGCGAAGACCTCCGGTCCGATGCCGTACCCCACCAGCGCCGCCCAGAACGCCGCACACACTGCGCCCAATCCGATTCCCCGCCTGACCGTCGTGAACCCGGACCCCAGCCAGACCGCCAGGGCGACCGGAAACCATGAAAGAACGATGCTGCCTGCCATCTCAGTGTTCCTTTTCCACTTCGTCCCGATGATCCGCCAGGAACCGGTTCGCCTCGTCGAGCAATATCCGCCATCCCTCCGGGTCATCCGCAAGCCGCTCGCGGATCAGCCGGTCGAATCGTTGCTGGAGCTTCGGATCGACGGTCCGTCCCGCCTCGGCGCGGAGCACCTCCAGCGCCTGTTCCCAGGAATACGCGGATCGGTACGCCCGATCGGAGGTCAGCGCGTCGAACACGTCCGCGATCTGAATGATCCGCGCCTGGAGGGGAATCGCCTCGCCTTTCAGACCCGACGGATATCCCGATCCGTCGTAGTGTTCATGATGGTGAAGCACACCGTCGAGCGCCTCGCGCAACTCGGGCACCTCCCGCACCACGTGGTAGCTGCGCGACGGGTGCTCGCGCATGTGATCCATCTCCGTCTCGGTGAGCTTCCCCTGCTTCTTCAACACGTCGTCGCGGATGCCGATCTTGCCCACGTCGTGCAGCAGGGCGCTCCACTGAAGCATCTGCACCGCCGATTCGTTCAGCCCCAGATCGCGTGCCAGCATCGTCGCGAAAAAGCCCACCCGCACCGAATGACCGGAGGTGTAGGGGTCTTTCTGGTCGACGGCCGAAACCAGCGTCCGCACCATCGACAGCGACATGCGCCGCAGCTCGTTGACGAGGCGGTAGTTGCGGATCACGTCGCCGCAGAACTGGCTCAGCGATTCCAGCAGCAGCATGTCGCAGGCGCGGAACGCCGCCGCCTCTTCGTCCCGCGCCAGCACCACCCAGCACACGAACGCCTCCCCCGCGAACAGCGGCGCGATCATCACCTCTCGCGGATCCCCCTCCGCATCAGGCGGCGCCGACTCCACCAGCACCCCCCGCCGCGTTCGCGCCTGCACGAGAAAGGGCAGCCACCAGGTCGAGCCCCGTCGCGCCGGCGTTTCCACTCCCTCCGCCGTCTTGACCGAGAACACGCGACAACCCATGAAGCTCCGTCGCAGACTGTCGGTCAGCAACCGCACGACGTCATCTTCGTCGCGAACGTCTTCCAACCGACGGGTCACATCGAAGATCACGCCGAGCTGCTCGTAGAGGGCAAGGAGCTCCTCGGCCATGCCCGCGTGCTCCTCCGTCACCCGCTCGATCAGCTCCCGCAGTCCGCTCCAGACCCGATCCAGCTCGTCCCCCGCGTCCAGACGGTGCAGACGCGACTGCAACGCCGCCATCCGGCGTTCGATCTGTCGATGCACGTCCGCCGCGGCAGAGGAATCGGTCCCCCTATGTC
>CAZNQN010000351.1:0-2170 GCA_964574925.1 uncultured Phycisphaeraceae bacterium
TTCATCCTCGATCTTCCGCAAGTCATGACGATATGGCGGCACCGGATCTGGAACAGCGAGAAGACACCGTTCCCACCTCTTGGCCTTCCGATTCATCCTACGCCGCGCCGACAACATTCGCAAGTTGAATCCCGGGCGAAGATTGGAACGACCCGACATCTACCGACAAGGAGAGCGATGCCCACCCTGTTCACGCCACCAGGCGACGGTGCGGCGAAGTCCATCCTCCAGCGCCACGCTCGCCCGCCAGCCGAGCACCCGCTCCGCCCGCGAGACGTCGAGCCGACGTCGCGGCTGACCGTCCGGCTTGGACGGATCCCATTCGATCGCGCCGCGATACCCACAGAGCGCGGCGATGCGTTCCGCCAGCTCGCGGATGGGGATGTCTTGCCCGGTGCCCAGGTTGATCGGCTCGGCACCGTCATAGGATTCGACGGCCAGCGCGATCGCCTCGGCCGCATCGGTCACATACAGGAACTCGCGGGTGGCGTTGCCCGTTCCCCAGCAGGTCACGACGGTGTCGCCGCGATCCGCCGCCTCCGCGAACCGCCGGATCAGCGCGGGAATCACGTGCGACGTTTCCGGATCGAAGTTGTCGCCCGGTCCGTACAGATTGACGGGGATCAGATGGACGCCGCACAGACCGTACTGCGCCCGATAGGCATCGAGCATCACACCCAGCGCCCGCTTCGCCACCCCGTAGGGCGCGTTCGTCTCCTCCGGATACCCCTTCCACAGATCCGACTCGCGGAAGGGGACGGGGCAATCGCGCGGATACGCACAGACGGTGCCGATCTGCACGAACTTCTCGACGCCGTGGATTCGAGCGGCTTCGATCAGGTGCAGACCCATCAGCATGTTGGCGTAGAAGAACCGTCCCGGCTGATTCCGATTGGCGCCGATGCCGCCCACCTCGGCGGCGAGATGGATCACGATCTGTGGCTGGGCGTCGTGGAAGAGGCGCTGCACGGCCTCGGCACGGGTGAGGTCATAGTCCCGCGAACGGGGAACGAAGATGTCCTTGGCGCCGCGACGTCGCAGGGCCTCGCAGACTTCACGCCCCAGAAAACCCGCGCCGCCGGTGACGCAGATCCGCCGTGTGCTCAGGTCGATGCTCATCGGGGCGGCACGTCCGTGTCCGGCGTCGCCCCGTCGTTTTCCACGACGACCCGGCCCGCCTTGATCACCGTGCGAATACAGTTCCGCCCCGGTTCGTACAGGAAACGGGCGTGGTTGGGCACGTCGAGGATCACCAGGTCGGCCTGATTCCCGACGTGGATCGCGCCGACCCGGTCGGCACGTCGCAGGGCGGCGGCGGCGTTGGCGGTGGCGGCGACGATCGCCTCCGTCGGCGTCATCCGCATCTGCGTGCAGGCGATGTGCATCGTGAGCGGCAGGGATTCCACCATCGACGAGCCGGGGTTGTAGTCGGTGGCCACCGCGACGGGCAGGTCCGCTTCGAGCAGTCGCCGCGCGGGCGCCTGCGGAACGCCCAGGAAGAACGAGCACGCGGGCAGCAAGACGCCGATCACGCCGGCTTGTTTCAAGGCCTCGATGCCCCCGTTGTCGATCACATCGAGATGATCGGCGGAGACCGCCCCCACCTCGGCCGCCAGACGCGACGCCCCCATCTGCGTGATCTGGTCGGCGTGGATCTTCGGTCGAAGCCCGAACCGCTGGCCCGCCTCCAGCACGCGGCGGGACTGCTCGACGGAAAACGCCGTCCGTTCGCAGAAGACGTCGCAGAACGAAGCGAGTCCGTTCTCCCGAATCCTCGCCAACACCGCTTCGTCGAGCACCCGATCCAGATAGCCATCGGGATCGTCGGCGTATTCGCGCGGCGTGGTATGGGCGGCCAGGTACGTCCCGATCAGCTCGATGTCCTGCAAAGCATCCAGGCGGTGGATCGCTTCGAGCATCTTGAGCTCGTCCTCGACCGTCAGACCGTACCCGCTCTTGGTCTCCACCGTGGTGACGCCGTTTCGCAGCATCCGCCGCAGACGCGGCAGCGCCAGACGGACCAGCTCGTCGCAGGGCGCCTTCCGAACGGCCTCGACCGTCACGCGGATCCCTCCGCCCGATTCGGCGATCTCCGCATACGATTTCCCCTCGATGCGCTGCACGAATTCATCTTCGCGCGTGCCGGCGAACACCGTGTGCGTGTGACAGT
>CAZNQN010000351.1:2180-3324 GCA_964574925.1 uncultured Phycisphaeraceae bacterium
CCGCAGGACGGTCGAGGTCCGCCTGCCGCCCGAACCAGGCGATGCGACCGTCGTCGACCAGCAGGGCGGCCTCGCGGATCGTCCGCACCGTTCCCATCGACCGCCCCGGAATCGGACCGGGCGGAACCGCCGCCAGTTCCCCGATGTTCTCGATGCAGAGCATGCCTTGCGTCGTCCCCGCGTCCGCCGCGCCGCGACAATATGCCGGAATCGCTCGCGATTGCAATCCGGGCGGCTCCGGCCGTACGAAAGATGCGGAGAACCCGCATTCGACGCACGGGGAGGCGCCGGCGTACAATCCTGCAGTAAGGCCATGACACGGGCAGATCCTCCCACCCCCGAACACGGATCGGAATCGGCCGAGGTCGAAAAAGAAACCGCCGCATCCTCCACAGCCGACCGACCGGTCGTTTCGAAGGGTTCCGCCGGAGAGCCGGAATCTCCTTCGGGTTGGCGCGTCTTTCTGATGAGTCTCTTGTTCCCCTGCTCGGCCGCCCGCCGCGCGCTTGCATTGCCGTGGTGGAAAATAATGCTCATTCACCTCGCCGGGTTGTATCTCGGCGCGGTGTTGATGACCTTTCTGGATGTCTACAACGCCAAGGGCTTCGAATGGCTGGTGGAGGGCGACTGGCGCGCCCTGGGAGCGGCATTGGCGGACGCTCTTTCCGATCCGCTGGATCAGCATGACCGAAACCCTCGACGATACCAATTCCTTTTGTTTGTGGTGCTCAGCACCGTCGAGCTGTTCGCTTGGACGCTCGCCCTGATCCTGACCCCTTGGGGCTCGCGGGACGAACCGATCCGTCGAAGTTTCGGGCACGCCGTGCGCTCCGTCTATCTCTGCACCGCCTTCGTGAGCCTGACGATCTTCATCACGGGCGCCGCCCAGGGCACGATTCCGCAGGTGCGGAGACACTTCGAGCGAAACCGCTATGCCTTGTCGACGCCGAATCCGATTGTGCCGCGCGCCGCTCGCCGGAACGGCATTTCGACAGTAAGCGGCCGCCCGGCGAGTTTCACTCCTCCGGTACATCCGGCACACCCATCCCGGCAATGGTCCTGGTTCGTCGAACACAGTCTGTTCGTCGAAACGTGGACGACCTGTGCAGCCATCCTTGTGTGTCTTACCATGCTCCTGGGCGCC
>CAZNQN010000352.1:0-1583 GCA_964574925.1 uncultured Phycisphaeraceae bacterium
CGCCGCCTTCGACCGATCTCACACCCGGGGAACAACTCTGCGACCGTCCAACCAATCGCGACCGCTTAACAGAGCCGCGACCGCCTTGCCTGTGCCTGTCTGCGTGCAACGCACAGGTAGGCGTGCCCGCACGCAGACAGGTGAGGGAGCGGTACAACGAATGTCGAATCATGAACGGCAAATGGAAAAGGAAACGAACAGCGAGAATGCCCCCCCATCGAATCAGATCGGAACGCCCGTCGAGTCGCCCCTTGCCCCCCCCCCGTCGGTTCACGCCTGCGACCGCAACCACGCCACAAACCTTGCCAATCCATCCGCCAGGTCCGTCTTCGGCTCGTAGCCCAGTTCCCGCCGCGCCAGCGTCACGTCGGCATACGTCTGGTCCACGTCGCCCGGCGGTTGCGGATGATGTTCGATCACCGCCTTCCGCCCCAGTGCCTTTTCCAGCCCCGCCACCAGTTCCATGACGCTCACCGGTTGCGACTCGCCCAGGTTGTACAGGTGATACCCCGCGCACCGCTCAAGCGCCCGGCACAACCCGTCCACGATGTCGTCGATGTAGGTGAAGTCCCGCCGCATCGACCCGTCCCCGAACACCGGCACCGGCCGACCCGCCTCCATCAACCGCGCGAACTTGTGAATCGCCAGATCGGGACGCTGTCTCGGCCCGTACACCGTGAACAACCGCACGCACGTCACGTCCATCCCGAACAGATGGTGATAGGTATGGCACAGAAGCTCACCCGCCCGCTTGGTGGCCGCATACGGCGAGATCGGATGGTCCACCGGGTCCGACTCGGAAAACGGCACCTTCCGATTGTTCCCGTACACGCTCGAGCTGCTGCCGAACACGAACCGCCGGACGCCCCGCCGCCGACACGCCTCCAGCAACACCGTCGTCCCGTGGACGTTCACCTGTTCGTACAGGACCGGATCGGCAATCGACGGTCGCACGCCCGCCCGCGCGGCCAGGTGCACCACCGCCTCGACGTTCCCCGAAAGCACCCGCTCCACCGCCTCCCGGTCCCGGATGTCGCCTTCGACGAAGGTGAACCGCTCCGATGAAAGGGCCTGCGCCAGGTTGGCCCGCTTGACGGCCGGGTCGTAGAAATCATCCAGGTTGTCGAGCGCCACCACCTCGTGCCCGCGCGCCAGCAGCGCCTCGCACAGGTGCGACCCGATGAACCCCGCCCCGCCCGTCACCACGATCCTGGACATCGCATCCCTTCACAACCCGCGATCAAGACCCCCTCCGCCTTCCCTCAGCTCCGCACGCCCCGAAACGGAACCACAACCACGGTCCTGAGCCGCGGGCTTGACGCCCGCGCGATCCCGCCGCATTCGACTGATCGTACGCCTGTAGAACATCGCCGCACACGCCACAACGGAGCCGCGACCGTGAGGGAGCGGTCCTTTCCGAATGTCGAACGGCGAATAACAAATGGCGAAGGAAACGAACACCGCTTGAAGCCGAATGATGACGGTGTTCTCTGTTCGACCCTCCGTTCATTCGGCGTTCGCGATCCGCGATTCCGCGTTCCTCCTGAGCCGCGGGCTTGACGCCCGCGCGATCCCACTGCCTT
>CAZNQN010000352.1:1593-3322 GCA_964574925.1 uncultured Phycisphaeraceae bacterium
CTGTAGAACATCGCCGCACACGCCACAACGGAGCCGCGACCGTCTGCCTGTGCGTGCGTGCCCGCACGCAGACAGGTGAGGGAGCGGTACGACGAATCTCGAATGGCGAGTATCGAAGGAAACGAACATCCCATCCCGCCCGCCGAACGCGCTTCGTCCATCCGTTCATTCGGCCTCCCCCTCAACCCGCCTCCGGCTCATACGTCGGTCGGCCCACGCAGACGTACCGGAACCCCCGCCGTGCCAGCAGTTTCGGGTCGTACATGTTCCGCCCGTCGAAGATGAGGCGCTGGTGGAGCTTCTCCGCGATCAGTTCGAAGTCCGGCGTACGGAACTTGTCCCAGTCCGTGAAGATCACCAGGGCATCCGCCCCGTCCAGCGCCGCGTATTCATCGTCCACCATCGTCACCGCCGGCCCCAGCTCCGCCGCCGCCGTCTCCATCGCCTCCGGATCGTGCGCCCGTACCTTGATGCCTTTCTCCAGGAACATCCGCACGGCGGAAATCGCCGGCGACTCCCGCACGTCGTCCGTCCGCGCTTTGAACGCCAGTCCCCACACCGCCAGCGTCGTCCGCGGACACGCCTCCCCGAAATGCTCGATCACCCGCTGCGCGAACCGTCGCCGCTGCTGCTGATTGACCGCCTGCACCGCCTGCACGATCCGCATCGGGTGTCCCGCTTCCTCGCCCATCCGCGTCAGCGCGCTGACGTCTTTCGGAAAACACGACCCTCCGTACCCGACACCCGGAAACAGAAACGCCGTCCCGATCCGCGAATCGCTCCCCACCCCCCGCCGCACCATCTCCACGTCCGCCCCGAACCGCTCGCACAGTCCCGCGATCTCGTTCATGAACGAAATCTTCGTCGCCAGCAGCGCGTTGGCCGCATACTTCGTCATCTCCGCACTCGCCGGATCCATCGCCAGGATCCGCTCGCTTTTTCGCATGAACGGCCCGTACAGCTCCCGCATCACCTCCACCACCGCCGGGTTCGTCGTCCCGATCACCACCCGGTCCGGCTTCGTGAAGTCCTCGATCGCCGCCCCTTCCTTCAAGAACTCCGGATTGCTCACGTAGTCGAACGGGTGGTCCGTCTGCGCCGCGATCACCTCGCTGACCTTCTTGTGCGTCCCCACCGGCACCGTGCTCTTGACCACCACGATCCGGTACCCATCCATGTGCTTCCCGATCGTCTCCGCCACCTCCAGGATGCCCGACAGGTCCGCCCCCCCGTCCGCACCCGGCGGCGTCCCCACCGCGATGAAGATGATCCGCGACCGCCGGACCGCCTCGGCCGTGTTCGTCGTAAACTCCAGCCGCATCGCCCGCGTATTGCGCAGCACGATCTCCGCCAGACCCGGTTCGTAGATGGGCACCTCCCCCCGCGCCAGCCGCCGGATCTTCTCCGCGTCCTTGTCCACGCAGATCACGTGGTTGCCGCTGTCGGCGAAACACGCCCCCGCCACCAGCCCCACGTACCCGCTGCCGATCACCGACATCTTCATCCGATCGAGTCTCCTTTATCGAAAATCCCCCGAACCGCTTCGTCACGTCGGGTGATGAACGGCGAACGTCGAACAGCGAATGCGGATCTGCAAACGGCAAGTAGCGAATGGCGAATAACGATGGGCAAAGGAAATGAACGTTTCATCCCATCCGCCCGGCGCGCGCCGTCGATCCGTTCATTCCGCGCTCGTCATTCGCAATTCCGCATGCACCTCTCCGCTCGT
>CAZNQN010000353.1:0-3318 GCA_964574925.1 uncultured Phycisphaeraceae bacterium
GGACGACGACACATACTGGTGCACCGCCGACATCGGCTGGATCACCGGTCACAGCTACATCGTCTATGGGCCGCTGGCCAACGGGGCCACCACGCTCATGTACGAAGGCGCCCCGAACTGGCCGCACGAAGGCCGCTTCTGGGAAATCGTCGAAAAGTACCGCGTCAACATTTTCTACACCGCACCCACCGCGATTCGGGCATTCATCAAGTGGGGAGAGGAGTGGCCCGAACGCTACGATCTGTCCAGCCTGCGGCTGCTGGGTACGGTGGGCGAGCCGATCAATCCGGAAGCGTGGATGTGGTATCACCGCGTGGTCGGCAAACAGCGCTGCCCGATCGTGGACACCTGGTGGCAAACGGAAACGGGCGGGATCCTGATATCGCCGCTGCCGGGGGCGACACCCACCAAACCGGGATCGGCCACGCTCCCGCTCTTCGGCGTCAAGCCCGTCATCCTGGACGATCAGAACAATCGCCTGGAGGGACCGTGCAGCGGGGCGCTGTTCATCGAGGAGCCCTGGCCGGGGATCATGCGCACCGTCTTCGGTCAGCATGAGCGGTTCAAGGAAACGTACTTCACGCGCTGTCCGGGGTATTACTTCACCGGGGACGGTTGCCGCCGCGACGAGGACGGATACTACTGGATCACCGGTCGCATCGACGACGTGATCAACGTGTCGGGTCACCGGATGGGCACGGCCGAGGTGGAAAGCGCGCTGGTCTCTCACCCGGCGGTCGCCGAGGCCGCCGTCGTCGGATTTCCCCATGAGATCAAGGGGCAGGGTATCTATGCCTATGTCACGCTCAAGGCGGGGGAGGAATACCGCGACGAGCTGAAGAAGGAGCTGGTGCAGCACGTGCGGAAGGAGATCGGCCCGATTGCCGCGCCGGATGTGATTCACTGGGCGCCGGGGCTGCCCAAGACGCGGTCCGGGAAGATCATGCGGCGGATCCTGCGCAAGATCGCCGCCGGCGAGACGGAGGATCTCGGCGATACGTCCACTCTGGCCGACCCGGGCATCGTGCAGACCTTGATCGAAAACCGCTAGGAACGTGTTCGCCGTAGGGAGATTGCCGGTACCGTTGCCGCTGGGACGTTCGATCGCTTTCGTCGTATGAAGCGAGAGACCGTCCCACATCGGCGCCAGGACGGGAGATCGAACCCATGAGCGTCGTGGCCGAGTGGTCGGGGACGGTGGGGTTGGTGTTCTGGCGGGCCGTCGGCGCTTTGCTGATTCTCGTCGTCGGCTGGGTGCTCTCCCGGGTGTTGTCCGGTGGCCTGCGGCGGGCACTGACCACGGCGCGGGTCGATCCGACCCTGGTGACGTTCTGCGGCCACCTCGCCTATGTTACCGCGCTGACGCTGGTGGTGATCGCCGCTCTGCACACGCTGGGGTTTCCGACGGTTTCCTTCGCGGCCGTGGTCGGGGCGGCCGGTCTGGCCATCGGACTGGCCCTGAAAGGGACGCTCAGCAACCTGGCATCCGGGGTGTTGCTGATCGCCCTGCGACCGTTCGAAGTCGGCGACCGAATCGAAGCGGCGGGCGTCACCGGCGTCGTCCGGCAGATCCAGGTGTTCGCCACCACACTGGACACCGAGGACGGCCGGACCGTCATCATTCCCAACGCCAAACTCTCCGGCGACAAGATCACTCGTTTCCCGAGAGCAACAACAAACCCGGAACCGCCCTCTACTGAACCGCAAACGTGAATCGGAGCCGCGACCGTTGAACTGAGCCGCGACCGTGAGGGAGCGGAAGGAAAGCAGAGCCGCGACCGCCTGCTCGTACCTGTCCGCGCATTGACCGGGGGAATACGGCGACCGGCCGTTGGGCGTCTTACCGCAGCCGGAACACCAGGTTGGCGTAATAGGTGTTGTCCAGGCGGCGGATGCCGGGCAGGGGACGGGAATTGTACTCGTTGCGGATGCCGATCTTCAAACGCATCCGGTCGTTGCGGAACGGAATCGTCAGGGACGTGTCCGCGTCGTAGCGGTAATCGTCGGTGTCCTCCAGGTCCGGATTGAATGCGCTTTTGTGTTCGAAGCGCGCCCAGTCGCCCAGGTCGAGCCGATAGGTCAGCGCCAGGTCCACCACGGCCGCGCTGTCCGTCACCCCGTCGTCGAAGGATTCATGCCGGAACCCGATGCCCGCGCTGGTCTTGAGCTCATGGCGGGGGCGGCGGATCCAGTACCGCCCGCCGCCGACGCTCGACGTCGTGCGCAGGTCGAGGTTTTCGAACTCGTCGAACTCTGCCTCCAGACGGGCGTACCAGTAATTCCGTTCGTTGAAGGAACCCTCATAACGGATGCCGCCGCGGTATTCGTTCTTGGTTCGCTGATCGTTCTGCTCTCCGTAGTCGGCGGCCAGGAAGAACTCCAGAAGATCGGTCGGCGTCTTGCGGGCGACGTCCAGCCGACCCCGCGCGTCCAGCGTGTCCGTGTTGCCTTCCTTCATCGTCCCGCCGGCTTCGAGCGTCACGCTCCATTTCGGCTCCAGCCGTTTTCGCTCCTCCTCCATTCGCGAGCGCATGGCGACGATCTCCGGATTCTCCGTCCCCTCCGGCCAGAGGGCCTTGATGGATTCCCGCGGCACGGGGATCTCCCCCAGCGCCGTGCGCATGACGGTTTCCGTTCCGTTTTCGTCGCCTTCGATGGAACCCACGAGCCGGTCGCCGCTTTCGAACTCGACGTGGACCTTGCCGTCGGTGCGCAAACCGGTCACGTCGGACAGGTCGATCTCCAGGGTTCCGGCGATCTTCGTCGCCAGCACCAGTTTGCCCTCGTGGATGCGTTCGATCCGCCCGACGATCCGGCTGCCGTCGCGGGTATGGACGACATCCGCTCGCACGGCGCTGCCGATGGCAATCGTCACGAGGAACGTCAGGAGGGCGATCCTTCGACCCGGCGCAGCCAAGCCCCTGATGCCGCCGGTCGGTGGGTTATTCATTGTTGTCGAAGACCTCGTTGACGGCGTTGGCCAGGAAGGTGTCGATCGGCGTGAGGATGATTCCCCGGAGGAGCTGGAGGACGGCCTGCTGGGGATCGATCGTCGTCGTGGTCGTGGTGGTGGCCACGATCTGGCTCGTGTCGCAGCTTTGCATTTGAACAAGCATCCCGCCGCTGCACAGCAGGGGAAGCAGACGAACGAACACAGCCCGTCGATGCTTGCCGACCATATCTTCTTTCTCCAACAAGGGGACCGTGACCGCGCCGCAGGCCGGGCGTGACGCCGACCCGCCCGGGAAGATCCCATTGTGCTCACCGCGGGGGAAGGGTCAAGCAGAGGCAGGCACAGAGAGGAGGGAGACAGAAGGG
>CAZNQN010000354.1:0-2939 GCA_964574925.1 uncultured Phycisphaeraceae bacterium
ATCCCGGTCCTTATCGGGCGGCGCAGGAGGTCTTCCGGTCGGTGGCGGAGAAGCTGCGACCCTGTCTGGTCCGCATCGAGACGGTGGGGGGCACCCGTCCGCCCCCCGCCGGCGCCATCGATCTGGAAGACGAAACGGCGCCGGAAGAGGGAGGGCGGAAACGGGCGCCGAACCCGTTCCGGGACCAGCCGGGATCGGGTTTCGACGTGGCCGACGGACCGACCACCGGTTTGATCTACAGCCCGGACGGGTACATCGTCACCAGCAGTTTCAATTTCGTCCGCCGGCCGCTGCTCATCACGGTGACGCTGGCGGACGGCCGGCGTCTGGCGGCGGATCTGATCGCGCGGGACCAGGTGCGGAAGATCGCGTTGCTGAAAGTCGAAGCCGAGAATCTTCCCGTGCCGCGCTGGCGGGACGTGCGCGGCGTCGACGTGGGGGAATGGGTGGTGGCGCTGGGGCTGGGGTTCGGCGGCGACCGGCCTTCCATCCATGTCGGCATCCTCAGCGCGCACCATCGCATGATGGGCAACGCGTTCCAGACGGACGCGAAGCTCAACCCGGCCAACTACGGCGGGCCGGTCTGCGATCTGGACGGGAACGTGCTGGGGCTGGCGGTACCGATGGCGCAGCGACCGGGGGAACTGGCGGGGATCGAGTTCTACGACTCCGGGATCGGGTTCGCCGTGCCCAAACAACGCCTCGACGAGATCGTCTCCGTGCTGAAGACGGGGCGGTCGTTCTACCGGGGGTGGCTCGGGATCCAGATGGATCCCGAGGTGCGGGACGCGGTGGTGGTGGGCAGGGTGGCCGATCCTTCGCCCATGCGGGAGGCGGGCGTCGGTCCCGGCGATCGGATCCTGTCCATCAACGGCAAGCGGATCCGCCACTTCGGCGACCTGGTGCGGGCGTTGTACATGATCCCCGCGGGCGAGGAAGTCACCGTCGAGCTGGAAAACGACGGACGGCGGTTCACCGTCACGGTGCCGCTGGCGCGGTCGGAAGACCTTGGTCCCATGCCGGAGGCGGAGGAGCCGTTCGATCCCTCCGCGCCGATGCCGCCGCCGAAAGAGAAAAAATGAGCCGCCCCCGTTGAACCGTCGGAAGGACGCGGTTCGTCTTTCTTTGCCGGCGGGTCCTGACCGGCCCGTCCGTTGGCGGAAGGATTCGAAAGGGATATGCTGGCGGGGCGAACGGAAACGGAGTGATCTCTTCATGCCATGCCAAGAAGCCCGCATCGGCGGCGTGACCATCGGGCGAGGGCGCCCGCTGGCGATCATCGCCGGTCCCTGTGTGATCGAATCGGAGGCGCACACGCTGCGACTGGCGGAGGCGATCCGGACGGTCTGCGGCGAGCGCCGCATCCCGTTCGTGTTCAAGGCGAGTTTCGACAAGGCCAACCGGTCGAGCCTGCAAAGCTATCGCGGGCCGGGGATGGAGGAAGGCCTGCGCATCCTGCACGCGGTGCGGGAGCAGGTGGACGTGCCCGTTCTGTCGGACATCCACGAGCCGCACCAGGCAGGACCGGCTGGCGAGGTGCTCGACTGCGTGCAGGTTCCGGCCTTTCTGTGCCGGCAGACGGACCTGCTGACGGCGGCCGCGCGGACGGGCAAATGCGTCAACGTCAAGAAGGGACAGTTCCTCTCCCCGGAGGAGATGGGCAACGTGGCCGAAAAGCTCACCGGGGCGGGATGTACGAACTTCCTGTTCACCGAGCGGGGGACGTTCTTCGGCTATCACCGTCTCGTCAATGACATGACGGCTATCCCCAGGATGCAGGCATGGGCGCCGGTGGTGTTCGACGCCACGCACAGTTGCCAGTTGCCGGGGGCGGCCGGTACGCGGAGCGGCGGACAGCGGGAGTACGTCGGCACGCTGGCGGCGGCGGGCGTGGCGGCCGGGGCGGACGCCGTCTTTCTTGAAGTCCACGACGATCCGGACCATGCGAAGAGCGATCCAGCCACCGTGTTTCCGCTCGACCGACTGCCCGCGTTGCTGGACCGGCTGCTGCGGGTGGCGGAAGCCGTTCGATCCTCCGGCGAAGAGCTAAAAGAAGAACGGGAATGACGGGAACCGCATGGACGTGATCCGGGACATCGAGCCGTGCCGCCGCACGGTACGCGAGGCGCAGCGGCAGGGGCGGCGCGTCGGGCTGGTGCCCACGATGGGGGCGCTGCACGAGGGGCACGTTTCGTTGATCCGTCGCGCACGGCGGCGATGCGACTACGTGGCCGTCACCATCTTCGTCAACCCCACGCAGTTCGCTCCCGGTGAGGATTACGAGCAGTATCCGCGGACGCTGGAGGCGGACCTGGAGGTGTGCAAGCGGGAAGGCGTGGACCTGGTGTTCGCGCCCTCGACGGATGTCATGTACGCGCCCGATGCCTCCACCACCGTCCATGTCGGCGGGGTGACCGAGGGACTGTGCGGGCCGCATCGCCCCGGACATTTCGACGGCGTCGCCACCGTGGTGACGAAGCTCTTTCACATCCTGCCGGCGGATCAGGCTTATTTCGGCGAAAAGGATTACCAGCAGATGGTGATGATCCGCAAGATGGTGCGCGACCTCAATGTTCCCATCGAAATCGTTGCGTGTCCCACCGTGCGGGAGGAAGACGGTTTGGCGCTGTCCAGCCGCAACCGCTACCTCAACCCTGCTGAGCGGAAGCAGGCGGTCAGTCTCAGCCGGGCGCTGTTCGAGGCGCAGCGCCGCGTGGAAGAGGGAGAGCGAGACGCCTCGCGCCTGTGCGAGGCGATCCGGGAGACGATCTTGGCGGCCGGTCCCGCCCGGATAGAATACGTCGAGGCGGTGGACGCCGAGACGCTTACGCCGCTGAAGACGATCGACCGCCCCGCCCGCATCTGTCTCGCGGTCCGGATCGGGTCGTGCCGGTTGATCGACAACGTGGCCGTGAATCCTAATAATTAATTTTCTCTGA
>CAZNQN010000354.1:2949-3312 GCA_964574925.1 uncultured Phycisphaeraceae bacterium
GATGTGCCGTGCCGCAGGCCGACCGGTCGGGGTTTCGCCGGGTGCATTCCGTCCGTCCGGCGGAACGGCGCTTCACGAAGGACACCTATGCATCCTGAGCTGTTCGATATTCCGATCATCGGTTTTTCCGTCAAGACCTACGGTTTCTTCCTGATGATCGGCTTTTTGAGTGCCGTGTGGCTGGCGATGCGGCGGGCGGAGAAGGTGGGCGCCGATCCCGACGTGGTGCTGGACATGTCGTTCCTGGCGCTGGTCTTCGGCGTGGCCGGGGCGAGGCTGTTCTACGTCGTCCACTACTGGCATCCCCATTTCGACAACGCCCCCAACAAGCTGCTGGCGGCGCTGGACATCACCAAGGGCGGG
>CAZNQN010000355.1:0-2228 GCA_964574925.1 uncultured Phycisphaeraceae bacterium
GGCACGGCGTGGCTGTGACTTTGGTGGAAGAAGTCACCGGCAGCCCGGAGATGCTGAACGGGCGCGTCAAGACACTGCATCCGGCGATTCATGCGGCCATCCTGGCTGATCGGGACAATCCGCAGCACTTGCGGCAGTTGAAGGACCGGGGAATCGTCCCGATCGACCTGGTGGCGGTGAACCTGTACCCCTTCGCGCAGACGGTCGCCGATCCGGACTGTTCGTTCGAGCGGGCGGTGGAGATGATCGACATCGGCGGTCCGTGCCTGCTGCGGGCGGCGGCGAAGAATCATCGGCATGTGCTGGTGGTGACGGAGCCGAAGCAGTACGCGGAGGTGCTCGCCGCAATGCGGAAGGGGCTGGACGCGGAGGGCTGGAGACGGTTGCGCGAAGCGGGGGCACGTGCGGCGTTCCACACCACCGCCGACTATGACGCCGTGGTGGCTGCCTGGCTGGACCGTCTCGCCGCGGGAGGCGAAGGCGGATCGGAGAGAGGAGAGGAGACCGTCCGGCCGCTTCGCTATGGGGAGAACCCGCATCAGCGGGGGGAACTCCGGCCTTGGAAGCAGCGGGCCCGACGGGAGGCGGATCTGGTCGGTGCCGCGGAAATCCCGGGCGCGGAACGGGCGCTGTCGTACAACAACTACGCCGACGCCCACGCGGCGCTGGAATTGTGCAAGGAACTGGCGCGGGAACTGTGCGGTCCATCGCCGGGCGGCGGTCATGCCTGCGTGTTCGTCAAGCACACCAACGCCTGCGGGGCGGCGGTGGCGGCGGATCCGCAGGAGGCGTACCGGCGGGCGTACCTGGGGGATCCCAGCGCGGCCATGGGCGGGATCCTCTGCGGGACGTTTCCGGTGAAGGCGGACTTCGCGGCATCGGTCATGGAGACCTATGCTCGCTGGGGTCAGGACGCGGGAGCGGGGGGGTTCTTCGTCGAGGTCTGGATCGCCCCGGCGTTCTCCGAGGATGCGGTGCGCGTCATCCGCGAGAAGAAAGCGTGGGGGCGGCGGGTGCGGCTGCTGGCTG
Source organism: uncultured Phycisphaeraceae bacterium (assembly GCA_964574925.1). Taxonomy (GTDB): domain Bacteria; phylum Planctomycetota; class Phycisphaerae; order UBA1845; family UBA1845; genus CAZNQN01. The sequence continues at coordinate 1,030 of CAZNQN010000355.1, forward strand.
TGGGCGACATGACGCGGACGCCCGATTCATGCGAATGGGAGCTGCGCTCGATCACCGGCGGGATGCTCGCCCAGTCGCGGGATCTGATCGGGCTGGGAGAGGAAACCTGGAAGGCGGTGACGCGGCGGGAGCCGAACGAGCGGGAACGGGCGGACCTTCGGCTGGCGTGGCTGGTGTGCAAGCACGCCAAAAGCAACGCGATCACCCTCTGTCGCGACGGCATGTTGATCGGCTCGGGGGCGGGGCAGACCTCGCGGGTGATGAGTTGCCGGGTGGCGACCTGGGCGGCAAAGCACAACGGGCACGCGGAACGACTCGCCGGCGCGGCGGCGGCTTCCGACGCGTTCTTCCCGTTCCGGGACGGGCCGGACCTGCTGATGGAAGCGGGCGTCACGGCGATCATCCAGCCGGGGGGATCGAAGAACGACGAAGACGTCATCCGCGCGTGCGACGAACGGAACGCCGCGATGATCCTCACCGGGACGCGACATTTCAAGCACTGACTCGCCGATGTTTCCCGGCCGGAAACCGGTCGAGGCGATCACGTCGATCGTGATGGTTTCCACCCACCACGTTGACGGTGGCGCCTCAATCTGAGCGCCGCGAGGGGAAGGGCGGTTCGGTGCCCGGTTTCGTCGAGGGTTCGAGGCTCTCCATTGGAGGCGGCGGTTCGGGAGGCGGCCGCCAGCAAGCTCGACAGCGGGGTTCGTAGCTTTCCGGACCGCCCACCATGCAACCATCGGTGATGGGGGTCAGTCGCTGCGTCCATTCGGCGGGTTTTCCACAGCGGGCGCAGACGGCCTTGGGAAAACGACGCTCATCGGCCGTGCGAAGCAGGGCCTCCACGACGGGAAACGGTCGGCCCCAGCTATCCCGGTCGAGGGCGGTGACGAGGACGTTCCGACCACTGCGCGTGAGGGTCGAAACGACGGGGATCAGGCCGGAATCGAAAAAGTGACCTTCGTCCACGGCCACTGCCCGCGTGCGATCCTCGAGCAGATCGAGAATCTCGTCCGCGCGATGCACGCGGACGGCCCGGCACGAACGACGATCGTGCGAGACGACGGCATCGGGGTCGTAGCGCGTGTCGATGGCGTGTTTGCACACGAGCGCGCAGGCGGGATCGTACGCCCGCAGGTATTCGAGAAGGGCGGTCGTCTTGCCGGCGAACATGCAGCCGGCGACGATCGTCAGTTTTC
>CAZNQN010000355.1:2238-3303 GCA_964574925.1 uncultured Phycisphaeraceae bacterium
CCCTTCTCGGGGGTGTCCGCGGCGGGGGAGTCGTTCGAAGCGGCGGTCACCGGTCGATACCGTGGCCGGCGTTCGCGGGAGGACCGCTCGATGACGGAAATCGGATCTTTCATGGCCTCATCCCGCGGGGACCGCCTCCTGCGAAAGGGGGATTCCCTCCAGCAGGGCGGAGCCGATCCGGACGAACGTGGATCCGAACTCGATGCCGTATTCGAAATCCTGGCTCATGCCCATCGACAGCTCGGTGAACCGCGGGCCGCACAGTTCCTTGGCGACGATCTCGTCGAACAGCTCCCGCGTCCGCCCGAAGACGAACCGGATGCGGTCGGCGTCGTCGGTGAGGGGCGCCATCGCCATCAGACCGCGCAGGTCCAGATGCTCCAGGGTGGCGATCTGCTCCGCGAGGTGGGTGACGGCGGCGACGGCGACGCCCGTCTTGGTCGGCTCGTCGCCGGCGTTGACTTCCAGCAGGACGGGGATGACGCGATCGAGCTTGCGGGCCTGGGCGTCGATTTCCTCCGCCAGGCGGAGGCTGTCCACCGAATGGATCATCTCCACCCAGGGGAGCAGGGCCTTGACCTTGTTCCGCTGAAGATGCCCGATCATGTGCCAGCGGGGGCGGGGGGTGGTGGCGTCTCCGCCGGCGCGGGCACGGCGGCTGAGCGATTCATGAATGGCGGCCGCCCGTTTGGTCAGCTCCTGCACGCGATTCTCGCCCAGGTCCGTAAAGCCCATGTCCACCATGGTGCGGATGACGTCCAGGCTGGCGTATTTGGTGACGGCGACGAGGGTGATCCCGGCCGGATCGCGCCCGACCCGTTCGCAGGCGTTCTCGATCCGCTGTCGGACGCGCTTGAGGTTCTCGGCGAGCTTCCGTTTGATGGCGTTTCGATCCATCGACTCTTCGACCTCCTGGTGTCACGCGGATCCTGATCCTAGCGTTCCCCCTGCGGCCGTCAACGGGACGGGCGATCAGCGCGTCGCGGGCGGGACAGTGCACGCGGGGCGGCTGTTGCCTGGGGTGGCGGTGTCGTTGTTGGGAATCGGCGTACGGGGGCTGCTTGT
>CAZNQN010000356.1:0-3295 GCA_964574925.1 uncultured Phycisphaeraceae bacterium
GTGCCGCCCAACGCCAGCAGCAACCGGGCGCCCGGGATCCGCTCGAACACGACCGGCATCGCCCGCACCAGCAGATCGAAGCCCTTGTTGTCGGCCATGCGCCCCAGGGCGAGCACGATCGGCCCCGTCAGTCCGTAGTCCTGTTTGAGCGCCGCGCGCGTCGCCCGCGAAACGGGGAAGAAGCGGGTATCGTCGTATCCGGGCGGGACGATCAGCACCTTTTCCGGCGGGACGTCGTACTCGCCGTCGCAGAGGATGTCGCGCTGCTGCGGCGTGGTGGCGATCAGCGCGTCACATTCGTCGTAGATGATCTTCTCTTCGCGGATGCGGCGGCGGAAGTTGTAGCGCCGCTCCAGTTCTTCCGCGTCGCCGTCCATGTTGTCCCGCTTCCAGGAACCGATCGAGTGCGGCGTGTGCACGTGCGGGATCTTCAGCCAGTTGGCCAGCGCCTGACCCGCCAACCCGGCGTCCCAGTAATGACTGTTGATGAAGGCGTATTCCTCGCCGCTGCTGCGCAGGTGGCGCTTGACGTTCGTCACCCATTCCGGGATGTGCGCATAGAGGGTTTCCTTGGGGATGAAGCCCTCGCCTCCGCAGGGGAAGCGCAGAATGCGGACACGTTCCGAAACCGGTTCCTCTGTCGGTTGCCCCTCGAACTGCCGCGTCAGAATGTCCACGTGGTAGCCCATTCGCCCCAGGCACCGGCTCAGTTCCAGCACGTAGACGACCTGTCCGCCGGTGTCGGGTTTGCCCAGTTCGGGTTCGGCGGCCACGTAACCGTGCGTCGAGATCATCATGATGCGATTGGGCGAGGACATGACACACCTCCGTTCGTTCGATTTCGTCCGATCCCTGGTCGAATCCCAGCCTCGAACCGGGTGACGGGAGAAAGGTCTCGCAGCGCGACGGTTGCGCCGAAACCTTCCGGTTCATCCCGTCCGCTGATCGACGTCCATTGTACCGGTCACGCGGTCCCTGTACACCCCTGATCGGCGGATGCGGCTTGCAGATCAAGCCCCGCTGCACGGCGCATGGACGCTCCCCGTCGCGCCGGACTCCGCGTCCTTCCCTTGATACGGCCTGCCAATACTGGCGGTTCGGAAACCGGCGGAAACCCGGCGTCGCCCCGCCGCCGCAGAAACGGTGGGGAAAGGAGGGGAACCAGCCTCAAAGGCCCCGTTTCGAGGATTGCTCGACAGTGTAGAGCGGGCATTTCTCCACGGGATGCGAATGGAGAACGGATCCATCGCGCGGGCTCAATCCCGCGGCTCGGGATCGGCATTGGGGAATATGAAACACCTTGCCGCCGCGCGTTGCGGCATCGCGCGGGCTTGAAACCCGCAGCGGGGGCGGTTGTCGGGGATGCCGTCGGGGATGAGGTCGATTCTTGTCGTTTCAAACGGATCGCCTTGACGGAACCGGACGCGGCCCGGACACTGGGACGACTTGAGCGTCACATCCGAACCCAAGGACCAGGAGGAAGGATCATGAGCAGCGTCAAACCCGTCCCCGAGGGATTCCACACGATCACGCCGCATCTGGTGGTGCGCAACGCGGAGCAGGCGATCGCCTTTTACAAAAAGGCGTTCGGTGCCGAGGAGATCGCCCGCATGACCGATCCCGGCGGCGGGGGCATCATGCACGCGGAATTGAAGATCGGCGATTCCATGCTGATGCTCGTCGATGAGATGCCGCAGATGCAGGGCTGGGTCTCGCCCCAGAAGCTGGGCGGCACGACCGTTGCGATGGCGTTGTACGTCGAGGACGCCGACGCCCTGTTCAACCGGGCGGTCGAGGCCGGGGCCACCGTCGTCATGCCCATGATGGACGCTTTCTGGGGCGACCGCTACGGCAAGGTGGCCGATCCGTTCGGTCACATGTGGGAGATCTGCACCCACAAGGAAGACCTCTCGCCGGAGGAAATCGGCAAGCGGGCGCAGGCGTTCTTCGCGCAGATGGGGTCCAAGGAAGGCTGCTGCTGATCGGGACGCCGGTTACGGCGCCTCGAAGATGGTGGCGACGCCCTGGCCGACGCCGACGCACATGGTGGCCAGTCCGCGCTTGGCGCCGCGGCGTTTCATCTCGTGCAGCAGCGTGGTGGCGATCCGCGCCCCGCTGCATCCCAGCGGATGCCCCAGGGCGATGGCGCCGCCGTTGGGATTGACCCGTCCCGGATCCATGCCCAGTTCGCGGATGCAGGGGATGGCCTGGGCGGCGAAGGCTTCGTTCAGTTCGATGACGTCGATGTCGTCGATGGACCAGCCGGCCCGTTGAAGGGCTTTTTGCGTAGCCGGGATCGGTCCCAGCCCCATGCAGGCGGGATCGACGCCGGCCGTCGCCGACGCCCCCACGCGGGCCAGCGGCGCAAGTCCCAACCGGTCCGCCAGCGACGCCTCCACCAGCAGCAGGGCGGCCGCCCCGTCGTTGATCCCGGAGGCGTTGCCCGCGGTCACCGTCCCGTTTTCCCGGAACACAGGCCGCAGCTTCGCCAGTTTTTCCAGCGTCGTGTCCGGGCGGGGGTGTTCGTCCCGCTCGACGCGCAGCGGATCGCCCTTGCGCTGGGGAACCTCGACGGGGATGATTTCGTCCTCGAACCGGCCCGCTTCCACGGCCGCCTTGCATTTCATCTGCGATTCGTAGGCGAAGCGGTCCTGTTCCTCACGCGACAGACCGTACTTTTCCGCCACGTTCTCCGCCGTCTCCCCCATGGAAAAGGGATGATGCAAGGCCGCGAGCTTGGGATTGGTGAAACGCCATCCGATGGTGGTGTCGTAGATGTCGGCCTTTCGGCTGAACGCCGTCTCCGCCTTGGCGAGCACGAACGGCGCCCGCGACATGCTTTCCACGCCGCCGGCGATCATCACATCGCCGCATCCACCCTCGATCATCCGCGCCGCAATGTTGACGGCGTCCAGGCTCGATGCGCACAGGCGGTTGATCGTCGATCCGGGGACCGAGACGGGCAGCCCGGCCAGCAGGGCGGCCATCCGTGCCACGTTGCGGTTGTCCTCCCCCGCCTGATTGGCCGCCCCGAAGTACACGTCGTCGATCCGTGCCGGGTCGATCCCGGTGCGTTCGACCAGGGACCGGATGACCAGAGCAGCCAGATCGTCCGGCCGAACGCTGCTCAACACGCCGCCGTATCGTCCCACCGGCGTCCGCACCGCATCCACCACTACTGCATATCGCTTGGACATCGTTTGCATCCTTTCCGGAGGGAACGACGTTCCCGTTCGTGCTCGGGGTCGGGCGTACGAGTCGGTTCCGGCGCCGCGCGCGGCGCTTCATTTCATTT
>CAZNQN010000357.1:0-3276 GCA_964574925.1 uncultured Phycisphaeraceae bacterium
TGCTCGACGAGCTCGTGGAAGTGCTGGGCAACCTGCGCTTCTTCATCACCGTCGGCGTGGTGCTCGTCCTCCTGATGGCCGGCAACGTCCTGAGCATTCTAGGCGTATGGTGGTTCACCTGGCCGCGCTGTCTGCTCGCCTGCGTGGGCTGGATCGTGCTGAATTTCCTGTATGACGCGTTCCTGTGGTCGGAATCCGAGGAACAGGCGCCCGAACAGGCCGAGTTCCCGGGGTTCCGCCGGCCCTTTTTCCTGAAACGGATGCATTGCAGCAACTGGCGTTTCGCCCTGTTTCTGCTGATCATGTCGGGCTTCTGGACGAGCTTCAACCAGATCTTCTACACGATGCCGGAATACCTGCGCGACTTCGTCCAGACCCGCCCGCTGTTGCACTTCGCGGAGACGGTCACCTTCCACGCGGGCAAGGACGACAGCGGCGAGACGTGGGTCGCCCGCAAGCTGGCCACCATCAGCGAGGAGGAACGCCACGTCATCGCCGAATCCGTCGGCTCTCTCGTCGCCGCCGCGCAACGCGGAACGCTCGATGAGGAAACGATCCGGAAAACGTGCAAGGAACTGCGACTGAGCAAGATCCGATTGACGCCGGAGGAGATGAGAACGATCGTCACCGCGGAAGGGACGACGGCGGAGGAGGCGACGAAGGCGGTCATCCACCTCGGACGGCAGGTCAATCCCGAATACATCGTCAATATCGACGCCGGCGCCATCGTCCTGTTTCAGGTGCTCATCTCGTATCTGATGGGGCGGTTCCACCGCTTCACGACGATGGTGGTGGGGATGGTGATCGCGGCCGTGGGGATCGGACTCTCGGCATTCGCCGGTGGCGAGGGCATGGTCGGCGTGGGGGCGATCGTCTGGGTGGCCGCCGCGGGGATCCTGATCTTCGCCTTCGGCGAGATGATGGCGAGTCCCACGAGTCAGGAATACATCGGCCGCATCGCGCCCCAGGACAAAAAGGCCCTCTACATGGGCTACTACTTCGTGGCCGTGGCGCTCGGCAACCTGTTCGCGGGCATCCTCTCCGGCGAGTTGTACGGCTATTTCGCCCGCGACCGGCAGCGTCCGGACGTGATGTGGCTGGTGTTCGGCGCGATCATGCTGGGCACGGCCGTGGTGTTCCTTCTCTACGACCGCTTCGCGGTGCCGCGGGCATCGGGCGTCCAGGCGATCGAGGCGGACAACGGCTGATCCGTCGCCGCCGGTTGCAGCGCGATCGCCCTTACTTCACGCCGTGCATCAGGCGCTTCAGCAGCGGGGTGAGGATGATGAGCAGGAACCCCGATCCGACGCCGGCCAGCGTGATGTACCAGAAGACCTGCGTGAAGCCCAGGTCTTCCGTATGTCCGCCGACCCAACCCCCGAACACGTTCCCCAGCGCCGAGGCCAGGAACCACACGCCCATGAACGTGCTTACCAGGCGGGCCGGCGACAGTTTGGTGATCGTCGACAACCCCACCGGGGACAGGCACAGCTCGCCCGTCGTGTGGAGGAAGAAGCCCAGACACAACCAGATCAGGCTGCACCGGCCGTTCTCGCCCGCCTGCAACCCGCCCATGTAGAAGGCGAAGAACCCCGCGCCGAGCTGGATCAGCCCCAGCCCGAACTTGAGCGGCGAGGACGGCTCCATCGATTTGCGGTTGAGCCACACCCATAACTTCGCAAACGGAATGCCGAGCAGGATGATGTATGCAGGGTTGATCGAGGCCGTCAGCAAAGACGCCTTCAACTCGATCGCCTTTCCGAACCACGTGATCGTCCGGTCCACCTTCTGGTCGGCGAACAGGTTGACGGCGCTGCCCGCCAGCTCGAAGAACGCCCAGAACAAGGCCGAGAAGCAGCACAGCACGATGATCACCAGCATCCGTTGACCTTCCACCCGATCCGCCCGGGCCACTTCCCAGAGGAGGTAGATCAGGATCGGCACCGCGACGTACACCGCCAGTTGCTGCACGTAATGCGGATGGGCCATCATGTACGCCGCCACCGGTATGAACACCAGAACGCCCACGATGATCAAGAAGGTACTAAGATGGTTCCCCCTCGTTATTGTCGGAGTGGTTCCCTCGCGCATCCGCTCGGGCCAATCCTGCGCCAGTTCACCGCCGGGGACCGGCTCGCGTCGCGGAGGCAACCCCTTGCCCATCAGCGATCCTTTGCCGAGGAAGAAGATGACCTGTCCGAGGAGCATCCCCACGCCGGCGATGATGAATCCCAGGTGCCATCCGCGCGACTCGGCGATCTGACCGGACACACCGGCGCACAACGCGCCGATGTTGATGCCCATATAGAAGATCGTGAACGCCCCGTCCCGCCGCGGATCGCCCTGCTTGTACAACGCCCCGACGATGGAGGAGATGTTCGGTTTGAAGAAGCCGTTGCCGGCGGCCAGCAGCCCCAACCCCAAAAAGAACACCGCGGTCATCCTGAACGTATCGGGGTCGGCGCCGCGGCCCAGTTGCAGGGCGTGATAGGCCAGCGTGAACTGCGCCGCCGCCATCAGGAACCCCCCGATGACGATCGCCCGCCGCTGCCCCAGGATCCGGTCCGCCAGCATTCCCCCCAGAAACGGCGCCGCGTACACGAACCCCAGGTACGCCCCGTACACCTCGTTGCCCATCTTCTGGGAGGCCTGGATGGCCTTGACCATGTACAGCACCAGAAACGCCCGCATGCTGTAGAAGCTGAACCGCTCCCACATCTCCGTGAAAAACAGGACGAACAGACCGCGGGGGTGTCCGAGGATCGTACGCTCTTCGCTGGTGTTCACCGGGGGATCTCCCAGAAGTCTCCTTTCACCTTGCCCAGGGTCGCGGGGGTTGCCTGCGTCCGCCGACCGGCCGCTCGCCACCCGCCGAATCGGTTTCCGCCGGGCGTTGCGCCTCCGCCCCGGCCTGCCGAGACAGCCCCCTTGCCCTCTCGATGCGGGAGCGGATACATTCGCGCCGAAGGTCCGCCCCCGACCCGCCGCTCGAAGCGTAACGGAAACCTCACAGCAAGACCACCCGTGCCGCACGCCGGGAATCGCGCGACCTTGTGAATTGCCATGCCTGAACTGCCCGAAGCGGAGACGATGGCTCGCGAGCTGGGGGCGGTGCTTCCCGGACGGCGCATCGCCTCCGTCCCGCATGTCCGCCGTGATATGGTCCACGGCGACCCGCGACCGCTTTCCTCGCTGCTGCCAGGCCGGCGGATCCGCGAAGTATACCGGCGGGCGAAACGGGTGGTTCTCACCCTCACCGGCGGCGTCGAGCTGGTG
>CAZNQN010000358.1:0-3272 GCA_964574925.1 uncultured Phycisphaeraceae bacterium
CTGATCCACCGGTTCCACCCCGCCCCCGCCAGCCGGGGGACGAACGGTTTCCGTGGGATCGCTCGGAGAAGAATCTGTTCCCGAGGAGAGGGAACCGGCCGGCGGATCCAGGACGACATCCACCACGCCGTCGTTCCATTCCAGAAGCAGCGTATGCTCGCCGGCGATCAGTTGTCCCGACGCCGTCTGGACCGTGACCATCACCGTATAGACGCCGGGGCGGGGGTAGGTGTGTTCCACATCCGCCCCCTCGCCGCCGCGACCGTCGCCGAACTCCCACCGGTACGTCCCGACTTCGGAGGCATCCACGTTTTCCGCAGCGACGGAAAACGCGACCGTGAACGGATTGCAACAGAAGACGGGACCGGCTGAGACGGCCAGTTTCGGAGCCGCGGAAACGCTCTCGGATTTGGGCGAATCGAGCGTCCCCGGATCGCCTTCCTGCACGACGGTGGCGTTGAGCGTGGGCGGGACCGCTCCCTCGTCGAGCGGCAGGGGCGGCCAGGCGCTGCATCCGGCAAGGGCAAGTCCCATCGCAACCCGCGCGATCCCCGTCACCGGAGGGGTGCGCAGGCGAAACGACGCCGTGAACGTGGCCATTCTTCCCCCTCCCGAAAGCCCGAGAATCACCTACAGTCCGCGCAGAACGGAGTTGCGACGGCGGATATTTCTATCCATTTTCGCCATCTTTCCCTTCTTCACAGATACGATACGGCGCAGCCCGCGGGCAAACCGGAGTGAAACCGTCATCTCCGAGATTGCGCGGTTTCCGGTTCACGCTTCCCACCCTCCGAAGTCAGAGGGCGGCTTTGGTCCTTATCGGGCGGTCGGAGAATCCTGAGACATCGTTTCGCCAGTCGCCGCGGCGGGAACGATCGGTAGAATGCCGGGCGATGGTCGCGAAGCTGCACTGCACGGCGTTTGCGGGGATCGAGGCCGTCCCCGTCGAAGTCGAGGTGGACGTCGCCCGCCAGGGATTCGGGGCCCCAACGGTGGTCGGCTTACCCGATGCCGCCGTCCGGGAGAGCATCGAGCGCGTCCGCAGCGCCATGCGGAACGCCGGATACGAATTCCCCCGCAGCCGGACGGTGATCAACCTCGCCCCGGCCGACCTCCGCAAGGAAGGTCCGGCCTTCGACCTGCCCATCGCCCTGGGCATCCTGCTGGCCACGGAGTCCCTCCTGTCCGACCGCGTGGCGGACTACCTGGTGGTCGGGGAACTGGCCCTGGATGGGCGGATCCGCCCTATTCGAGGAGCACTCTCCGCAGCCATGCTGACCCAGGCGCGGAAGCTTCGCGGGATTCTGCTGCCGCGGGAGAACGCCTCGGAAGCGGCCGTCGTCGCCGGCGTCGAGGTGATCCCGGTGGAGACGCTCTCCCAGGCCGCCCTTTTCCTCGCGGGCGATGCGCAGATCGAACCGGCGACTGTCGATCTCGACGCCGTCTTCGCACGGGCGGCGAGTTACGACTGTGATTTCGCCGACGTGCGCGGGCAGGAGGCCGTCAAACGGGCACTGACGGTGGCGGCCGCGGGCGCGCACAACGTCCTGATGATCGGCCCGCCCGGATCGGGCAAGACCATGCTCGCCAAGCGGATCCCCACCATCCTGCCGCCGCTGACGCTGGAGGAATCCCTGGAGACGACGCGGATCCATTCCGTCTCCGGCGAGCTGCCCGCGGGGGTTCCCCTGCTGGCCACCCGGCCCGTGCGTTCGCCGCACCACTCGGCCAGCATCCCCGCTCTCGTGGGCGGCGGGACGGTGCCCGCGGCGGGCGAGGTCTCCCTGGCCCATTACGGGGTCTTGTTCCTCGACGAGTTCCCGGAGTTTTCCCGCTCGGCGCTCGAGGCCCTTCGCCAACCGGTGGAGGACGCCCGCGTGACCATCGCCCGCGCGCACGCCACGGTGAGCTTCCCGGCGTCGTTCATGCTGGTGGCGGCCATGAACCCCTGCCCCTGCGGATACGCCACCGATCCGCGCCGTCCCTGCAAATGCACGCCGCTCCAGGTCGATCGCTACCTGTCGCGGATCAGCGGGCCGCTCGTCGACCGCATCGACATCCACGTGGAAGTTCCGGCTGTTCCCTTCCACGAACTGCGCAACCAGCGAGAGGGAACCTCCTCCGCCCAGATGCGGGAGCAGGTGCTTCAAGCCCGGACGCGACAGCGCGAGCGGTTCGACGGCTCCACGCGCCGGACCAACGCCCGCATGAACGGCAGGCGCCTGCGCGAGCATTGCCGGTTGGATGAATCGGCGGAGCGCGTCCTTCGCCAGGCGCTGACCGAGCTGGGACTCTCCGCCCGCGCTCACGACAAGATCCTCCGCGTCAGTCGGACGATCGCGGATCTTGCGGAACGGGACGCCATCGCGGCGGAAGACGTGCTCGAAGCCGTCCAGTATCGCCGCCTCGATCGGAAGCTGTAAAAGACAACGGATTCGAGGATCGTTCGGCGAACCCGGTTACGGTTCGTGTTTACCGAACGAAAACGGCTCGATCCCTCACCTGTCTGCGTGCGTGCCCGCACGCCTGCCTGTGCGTTGCACGCAGACAGGCACAGGCAGACGGTCGCGGCTCTGTTGGGAATGCAGAGTTTCGAACGGCGAATCGGAATGAACGGAACGTCGCGCCGGGCGTGGTCGGTGGAACGCGGTTCTTGTCCGTATCGGACTCCTTCGCCATTCGATATTCCTGTTCCGCTCCCTCACGGTCGCGGCTCTGTTCCCCCGTCGCGGCTCTGTTCCGCGCTCGTGGCTCGGTCCCGCGGTCGCGGCTCCAACAGGGCACCGCAATACGCCAGCCCAGAAAGTATTGGGCGGTGGCGAAAACATTGACGCGCATCGAAATATCGCGCGGGCTGAAAGCCCGCGGCTCAGGGGCTGACCGGAGTTTTCCCGGTCTCGCTTGATGACGACGTCGGGCGGTCACATCCGGTCGCCGCTGATGGTATGGACACTTTCGATGGCACGGACACGTTCATGGATCGTGCGCATTCGATCGGGAAACGTCTCGATCCCCCCGTTGAACTCTCGCCCCGCCCACCGTATCAATGGTGCCTCGATCCGCGCCACTCGAAAACGCAGCGGGAGTCGAACACCGGATGAGTACCGGGCGGTATGAGCGGAACACCGAGTGAGCGCCGGGCAGTGTGGGCAGAGCGCCGAGTGTGTGCCGGGCGGCACGAGCGGAAGACCGATTGAGTACGGGACGGCGGGCGCGGAAATGAAATGAAGCGCCGCGCGCGGCGCCGGAACCGACTCGTACGCCCGACCCCG
>CAZNQN010000359.1:0-3267 GCA_964574925.1 uncultured Phycisphaeraceae bacterium
CGGGATCACCTCCGCACAGAGGCGCTTGCGTGCGAGGCGGGACACCAGGTGCACCGTGGCGTCGCGGCTGTGCGGGTGACGCGGCGTACCGTGACCGACGACGGCCAGCGTCGTTCGTGCCGGCGACAGATGGAAGCGGCGAAGAAGATACCGGACGCGGCGGACGACGACGGACGGCATGGCCGGATGGACCCCGAGCGGAATCGTCACGCGGTACGATCTTACATGTTTTTTGTGATGGGGTTCCACGCCGCGGGTTGCGTCTGCGGGCGAATATCTTTCGGAAACACACCCCACGTATCTTTCGTGAGCATCTTCTGAGCCGCGGGCTTGAGCCCGCGCGATGTCACGGTCCTCTTCCAAGCGCCCGGATTGAGCCCGCGCGGGGGAAAGATCGCCGGTCCGCATCGAAGGATTGACGTTACGGTCCACGATCCCGTCGGATGCGCGGGAAGCGTCGGTTCCCGCCGCCAGTTCGCGCGGCAGGACGACGCGGGTGAAAAACCCTTCGCTGCTCATGAAGGGAAGGACCGTTATTTGGTCTGCGTTGACCCGGGCGAGCGCCTCCGCGAAGCCGGGCGTGCCGAGATGGAAGGCGCATCCGACCTCCGCAAAGATGTTTTCCGCCGCCAGACGGCGGGCATAGTCGCGGACGAGCGCGTTGGGTTCGGGGCGCTGACGGCATCCGTGGGCGGCAAGCAACAGAGCGGAGCGGTTCACGTCACCACCTCCCGCTTGATGCGCATGATGCGGCTGTGCAGCTCGTGCGAGGGCAGGGGACATCCGGCACCGGCTCGGCGCGACGCGTCGATCAGGGAGGCGATCCGCTCGCCCGCGCGGCGTTCGGCCAGCCAGCGCATGAACGTCTCCACTTCTTCCTCCACGATCCGTTCGGCGTCCCGTAACCCGCTCGCGGCGACGGGTTCGGCGTCGACGATATCCTCCAGGTGCCACAGCGTGACACCGGGCAGGGCGGCGGCGCGTGGATCGACGTTGCGCGGGACGGCCAGGTCGAGCACTTTCACGGGGCGGTCGCCGCGACCGCGCAGCATGCCCGCCTCCAGGACGTAACGGCGGGCGGAGGTGCAGACGACGACGGCGTCCACACCTGCAACCGACTCGGCCAGACGATTCCACGGTACGACCGGAACTCCGTAGGCACGGGACAGATGCGCGGCGCGATGTTCGTTGCGGGCGATGAGGCGAACGTCGGCCCAACGATTCGACGGGACGCTTGCCGGACGAGCACGCTCCCGCACCGGGTCTTGACCCGCACTTTGAATGGATCCTTGCGCCGAGCGGCGGGCTTGAGCCCGCGCGACGTCGCGCGCGGCGAATGACGATGTGGACGAGCGCGTCTGTTCGATGAGGAGGTCTTCGGCCACCCGCCCGCTGCCGACGATGAGGATCACCGGTTTCCGGTGCCGTTCGAGCCGGTTGCGGAGGAAACCTGCGACGCGGCGGGCGAGCGTGGGCGAGGCCGTCCCCAGACGGGTTTCGTGCCGGACTCGTTTGCCCGTCCGCAACGCCGACCTCCCCAGCGCCGCCAGTGCCGCGTCGAGACTTTTTTCTTCCATCGCTGATCGATACGCTTCGCGCACCTGGCCGAGAATGTGCGTCTCTCCCACGATGCGCGATTCCAACCCCGCCGCTACGCGGAGCAGGTGGCGAACGGCGGCCTTCCCGCGCAGCACGCGGGCGCGACCGGCCAAATGATCGACCGGCACGTGAAACCAGCCGGCGAGCAGTCGAAGCCACGTCTCGACATCGCTGCAAGGCGCGGAGGCGTACAGCTCGAACCGTTCGCAGGTGGTCAGGAGCCACCGTCCGTCCGCCAGGTCCGCCAGGCGGGCGAGGATGACGCGGCGGGCGTCGTCATCCGGGCAGAAGCGCTCGCGCAGGGAAAGCGGCGCCGTTTCGCGCGTCAGGCCGAGATGAAGCAGGCGAACGCTCATGCGCCGATGCTCCGCTCGAAGGTCTCCCGCGTCGGGGTCTCCTTGCCGGTGATCGTCGTGCGGGGCTGGGCGTGCTCGAGGACGCGGCGATAGTAGTCGCTGAGGCTTTCGCCGTTGCGGCGATGCCTGGCCCAGGCGGCCAGCAGGGGTCGAAGCGTCGTGTCCACCTCTTCGAGGGGCACGTCCCGTTCGTAGAGGTCCACCACGCGATCGCCCGGCAGCCCGCCGCCGACGTAGACGTGATAGGCCCCGGGGCGGCGTCCCACGAAGGCGATGTCGGCCGTATAGGGCCGCGTGCAGCCGTTGGGACAACCCGTCATGCGGATGGAGATCGGCGCATCGCGCAGGCCCAGTTCCGCCAGCAATCGCTCCAGCCGGTCGAGCAAACCGGGCATGACCCGTTCCGACTCGGACATGGCCAGCCCGCAGGTGGGCAGCGCCGGACACGCCATCGCAAACCGTCGGGCGGGCGCAAGACGTGGCGCCGGGGTGACGCCGTGTTCCTCCAGCAACCGTTCGATCCGGGGAACCGCGTCCCGCTCCAGTCCGCTGAGCAGGATGTTCTGTTGCGGGGTGAGGATCAGCCCCGGCTGAAACTCCTGCACGATCTTCCGCAAGGCGGATTTGATCCGTCTGTCCCCGTCGTCGCGTACCCGTCCGTTCGGCACGTGCACGCCGTAGAAGACCTTGCCGTCGGGTTGTTCGTGCAGACCGAGATGATCCTCGCAGCGAAGCGGTTGCATGGCTCGCCATTCGTGCAGCGGGAACAGCGCCCGGCGGGTGAACTCCTCGCGGAACCAGTCCATCCCGCGCTCGGCGATGAGGTACTTGAGGCGGGCGTGGCGGCGGTCGGCGCGGTTGCCGAAGTCGCGGAAGATGGCAGCCACCGTCTTGACGGCGTCCACGACGTGGTCGGGTTCGAGAAAGCCCAGGGGACGGGCGAGGGCGGCGAAGGTGTCCGGTTTGTTGTGGGTCATGCCCATCCCGCCGCCGACGACGAGATTGAACCCGGTCAGCGAACCGTTCTCCACGAAGGCGATCAGACCGACGTCCTGGGTGTAGACGTCGATGCAGTTGTCGCCCTGGAGGGTAAGACCGGTCTTGAACTTGCGCGGCAGGTACCGATCGCCGTAGAAAGGTTCCTCATCGGCGGTGGAGACGGTCTTTTCGCCGTTGAGCCAGATCTCGTGGTAGGCGCGGCTGGCGGGGCGGAGCTGGGCGGCCACCTCACGGGCGAACGTCCGCAACAGCGTGTGCGCTTCGTCGGCGACGGGGGCGGCACAGGCCATCACGTTCCGCTCCACGTCGCCGC
>CAZNQN010000360.1:0-3263 GCA_964574925.1 uncultured Phycisphaeraceae bacterium
TGCGAAACCTTGCGAGCCGGTGCGGCGGAATGCTGCAGCGCATTTTGCAGCGCGCGGAGCCGGAGGTGATGTGGGGGCGTCTCCTCGCGGTGCCTTAAAGGCTCGCGCGTTTTTCAACAATAGCTGCGGCCCGGTGATGCGAGCCGGTCGGCGTCCTTTTCGCCCTCAAAAGGCTCGCACATTTCTCAAGAATACGTACGGGCCTTTTTCCCCGTTGGATACGGATGGAGTACGGATCCATCGAACGTGCTTCAGGTCTGCGGTTCGGAACACAAAAACGAAAGATGCTCGATTCAGACGGTTGCAGTCAGGAGGAACGGTCATGGATCCGCAGCGCCCGGTAGTGCGGCAAGGCGCTGTCTCGCGAACGGACGCTGCGGGCCGTTGTGCGTTTAGGAAGTGTTTCAAAACTCGTTCGGCGAACCCATGGACGTTCGTGTCCATGGTGCGGGGCCCGGCACCTTCCGCTCCCTTACGGTCACGGCTCTGTCAAGCGTCCGCCGCCCACATCTATCACCAGCGTTTTGAAATACCCCCTTAAAGAAGAAGGGGACCGACCCGGAAGAAAACGTTCGCCAGCACGTCCGCGACGCACCCGCCGAATTGCAGCAGCAGCGCCCCGGTTCCGCCAAGCAGTGCGAATTTCACCCATGGTCTCACGATGGATTCTCCCTCTTGTCCTGCCGATCCGGTCATCGGTTCAGCAAAAACGGTGTGGCGATGTTGAGAAGATAGACCTCGACGCATCCCGGCAGGATGCCGAAGAGGATCCCGCCGCCGATCAACAGGAAGGTTCGGTATGCTCGCTGCATGATGGTTGCTCCTTGCTTGCTCAAGGCCCGAAGGCGGGCGTTTCCATGCGTGGTGCCGCAATCCGTCGCTTCGGACCGGCTCCGGAGGATCAGAAGCTGATGACGGTGTTGAGGGTCACACGCTGCTGCATCAGGTGTTGCGGGGCGCCTTCCAGTGGAAACTCCCAGGTCAATCCCACAGAGACGTTTTCCATTGCCTCCCAGCGAAAGCCGACACCGGCGGAGAAGAAATCCCGCCCGGCCGCCTTGGACGCCCCCAGACTGCCCACGTCGAGATAGTCCTCGCTGATCGGCAGACGGTCCGCGTTGGTCACCCAGTGGATGCCGTGTACCTCGACGAGCGGACGGAAGGTCTCCGTCAGCTTGTAGTCCAAGTGCAAATGCCAAGTGATGCTGGCGTTGGCGTCGCTGCGGTCGGTGGGAATGCGGCCGTTGAGCGTGCCGAGAAAGTGCCACTTGTCCCATCCCTTGGCCACGGCGATGAACGGGCTCAGCTCATGGCTGTCGCCGCCCTGGAACGCATCGGTGGATCCGTTATTCCATTCCCAGCGCAGCCCGGTGCTGAGCAGGAACTGGTTGTCCGGATCGCTGTGCAAGGCGTACTTGAGCCCGATGGCGATATCATTCCATCCGTCGCCGGCGGGCGTGATGTGGCTGTCCACCCAGCTATAGCCGTCCTTGGTGGCGATGAACTGCCATCGTTCGCTCAGGGCGGCCCGGATCTGCGCCGCCACGAGGTGTACCTGTCCGCCCCGCAGTACGGAGCGATCGGGAATGTCATGGTAGACGTAGGTGAGACGAAGATCCGTCCGGATGAACGGATCTTCGAAGTAGACGAACATCCCCACCGGCATGACGAAGTCCTCGTAACCGGGCAACCCGGTGAGGAAACCGGGCCACGCCTTTTCCTCCAGGTCGAGCACCCATTGCGGATGCGATTGCCCGGAGGTCGTACCGCCTGTTGTTTCCTGGGCGGCAAAACCGTCGAATTCACGGTCTCTTGGAATGCGCTCCGCACGCGCCTTCTGTCCCGCCGCGGGCACCGTCGTAACCAGCGGCACGACAAGAAGGAGTCCCCACCTTGCTCGGGTCCGCAAGTGCGCGATCATCACGAATTCCTTTCTTTGGTATGGTGCCGGTTCTTTCGAGCGAACCTGCTCGACGCACGTCCATCTCTCATGAACGGCGGTCCCGAGTATCATCCGGCAGGAGACGCGAGACCGGCCGCAACGCCACCGCAACGCCTGTTTGGGTCTGTATCGGATATGGGACACAGGCGGCTTGACCGGAATCCATGCGCCAGACCAGCCCCCATCCAGTGGGTCTCGTGCCATGCCAGCGGCAGTGGGATTCACAGCTTATGGGAGGGAACGGGACCGGACGGGGGCGGCTTCCACCACGGCCCGGATGAACACGCTCAGATCCGCCGGGCGGATGCGGGCCTGGGCGTGCAACTCCTCGACGGTCTTCTGGACCAGCCGCTGGTACTGGGCCTGCTGCCACTGCTGTTTGAGGCGGGGCTGGACGGAGAGGAAGTCCGGCTCAAAGCCGGGATCGATCTCGTCGCATCGGACGATGAAGATGTGGCGGGGCGTTTCGATCGGGTCGCTGATTTCGCCTTCCTTCAGGGCGTAGAGGGCATCCACAGCCGGGAGGTATTGCTCGCGCACGTCCTCCCGCGTCACCCAGCCCCAGTCTCCGCCGTTGCCGGCGTTGAGGCCGTCGGAAAACCGCCGGGCCACCTCCGCGAAGGACTCGCCGCGGCGCAGGGCTTGCAAGGCCTGTTCCGCGCGGCGTCTGGCTTCTGCCCGGGCTGACGGCGTCGGATTTCCATCGGTCCCCGCGGGGTCGTTTGGAGCGTCGAGGCGGATGTCGATCAGGGACATGCGGCGGCGGGGCGGTTTCCGCATGGCCTTGCGCTGCGCTTCATAGGCCGCCCACAGTTGCGCCCGCGTCGGTTCCACCAGCTTCGGTTTCAACTCCTGTTCGAGGTAGGCGGTGATGATGATCCGCCGGCGAATCTCGTCCCGCTTCTCTTCCAGCGTCAGACCGTGCGCCTCCAGCCAGCGGACGTACCGCCGCTCCACACCCTCGTGCTCGAGGGTGATGATCTTGCGGATTTCGGCGTCCACGTACTCGTCCACCTTCTTGCGGGCGGCGGGGGGAAGGTGCAGCGACGCCCGCTGATAGAGCAGCGATTCGGTGATCCGGTCGCCGACGAGCTGCGTCGCCCGCCGCTGGAGGTAGGCCCGGTACTGCTGCGGAGAGAGCGTTTCCGCCTGTCGGCGGAGTTCGTCCTCCAGCCCCTTCCAGAGGTCGGCGGCTTTGAACGTCTCGTTGTTGACCCGCAGGTGATCGGGGGGAAGAGGCTTCCCGTCGTCCGGCGGCGGCTTGGAAGCCGTCGTGCTCTCGCTCTCTTCCTCGGAAGGCGCCAGGGACGACAGAAGAGGC
>CAZNQN010000361.1:0-324 GCA_964574925.1 uncultured Phycisphaeraceae bacterium
CATTTTGCAGCGCGCCGGCGGGTGGCGAATCGGTCCGGAAGGGACCGGACGAGGGATGTTGCGCCGCGGAAGACCTTTCCCATCCGGGCGGAAGCGAACGATCGATCTGGCTGGAGGGGAGCGGCCGATGTGCGGGTTCCTTCCGCCCACCGGCGGCCAGGGCGAAATGATCGTCCGTAACCTGAAGATAGTGGCGGACGGCGATTGGCTGCGAGTTCCCCATCCACGCACAGACGACGTGCAGTGGGAAGGATTCGGCCAGCTCCGTCTCCCGCGTGGCGCGAAGGTTGTGGAACAGCTTCGGCCAAGGCGTCAGGCCGGCCC
>CAZNQN010000361.1:334-3245 GCA_964574925.1 uncultured Phycisphaeraceae bacterium
GATGCGGCTGAGCTGCGTGCGAAGGTTCTGCTTCGCGCTGCGGTAGCGGGTGATGACGAACTCCGTGCCCGGTTCCGCCTCCTCGAAGACCTGGCGGAGATGAGGAAGCAGCTCGGGGAAGAGTGGGATTTGCCGTGCGGCGCCGTGCGGATGATGTTCGGTCTTGGGGCTGCGGACGGTGAGGCGATTCCGTTCCCAGTCGACATCCTCCCAGCGGAGGGCAAGATGCTCGGAGGGGCAACGCAGGCCGCCGTAGCGGCTGAGGGCGAAGATCAGGCGCCATTCGGCGTCGGGGCACGCGTCCAGAATCCGGTCGGCGACCTCACGGGACACGAAGTGCTGTCGCTTGTCGTTGCCGCGTACGGTGCTGGGCAGATCGGCGAACGGGTTCTGGTCGAGGATCCCCCTGCGGACGGCGGCATGGAAGAACTGCTTGGCGATCCCGCAGCGGCGCCGCACGGTGTTTTCCGAGAGTCGCTGATCCGTCCTGAGCCAGAGACGCCACGCGTCCGCATCGCCCGGCCGGATGTCGCGCAGGGGCCGGTCCGCCCCGAAATAGACAAGCAGGCACCGGCGGGTATGTCTGTAGACGGTGCGGGTGGCCGGCTTGACGTCCCGCCGGGAGGCGATGTACTCGTCCAGGAACGGCTGGAGAAGCCCACCGGTGAGCGTCGCAGGAATCAAGCCGACGCGGGCCAACTTGCGTCGCAGCGGTTCGTCCACCCCGCCCAGCCAGCGGACCGTCCCGTCGGGCGGCGGATGCCCGGTCATCCTGGCGGCGTGCAGATGTTCCACGTGGATCTTGACGGTCTCTGCCGCCCGCTGGGAAACGCGGCCCAGCCGAATCGTCTTCCGTTTCCCGTCGCTGCCGATGAACTGGATCAGTCGGCCTCCGTTGGGTTGACGTGAGATACTGGCCATTCTTGCGACTCCTTCACTCGTGTTCGGCTGCCGACGGGCGGCCGGATTCTCGCTCCACTGAGGCGGTTTCCGTCGCCGAGGTCAAGGTACGCGCTCCGGCGGAGAAGCCTTCCCCATCGACGGTGCGTGTGGTGGCGTTCCGCTCTCCTTGGCCCGTTGGATCCACGCCTCCAGATCGCGCCGATCGTACCGCACAGAGCGGCCGATCCGGACGCAGGGGATGTCACCGCGCTTCGTCAGTGTCCACAGCGTCCGCGGCGAGATCGACAGGTAGGCCGCCGCTTCGGTCGATCTGAGCAACTGAGGAATCATTTCCTCTCGCCGCGTTCCTGCGAACTGCTGATGGAGGATCGATGCTTCCGACATTTCCGGCATCCTTCTCGATGGCGGCCGGCCGTCTTCGTGCGGGCTGTATCCGCCTGCCCGCAGCGGCCTGGGATGCGGCCGATGTCCGACCACGTGCTCCCTGCCGCGTGTCCTCGCCCTCTTATCATTCCTCATCCGGAATCCAGATCCTTTTCATTCTGCCGGGGCGGCAGTCTGCCACACGGAAGCGGTGCCGTGTTGTCAATGGACGCCCGATGCCGAGCCGGTCGCGCGCAAGTCGTTGTGACACAAGGACTTACGACACGAAAAAAATCTCGACGGACGTTTCGCGGACGTTTCGGCGGACGCCGCGGGAGCGGTTACCGGTTCGGTCGGGTTTTGCGCTGAAGGGACTGGACGACCTCGAGCACGCTCTTGAGCCGGTAGAGGTATCGGGATTCGCGGACGCGTCGCTCCGACGGTTCGAGTTCGCGATAGCAGTCGGGATTGCGGCGCCGGTATCGATCCAGTCGCTTGCGGAGGGCTTCGTAGTCCACGCGAAAGCGCGAGGCAAGCTGTCGGCACGAGAACCAGCCGTCCTCCGGCGGTGATTCCTCTTCCAGGAAGATGTCGACCAGATCGGCGGAAGCCTCGCAGATATCGGGAAGCTCGCTGAGGAAATACCCGGGCAACCGCTCGGTCCACGCTTCGGGCAGCTCCGCGAGGGGGCCGGATCCGTCTTGCTGCAGGTGGCGGATGGTGTCGAGATCGTAGGGTACGTAGATGATGTCGGTGCCGGCTTCCGGAATGGGGCTGGAAAGACGGAACCACGTCCGACGCTCCGCTCGAAGCGAAGGATGCCGGCCTTGCCAGGCCAGATCGAACACCGCCCAGAGCCAGCGGTATTCGGGGTCGGATGCTTCACGCGTTTCGAGCGGCAGCCACGTGACGGCTTCGGCGGGCAGGCTTTCCATCGCCTGTCCCGCTCGACGCGCCAGGCGGATCCAGGAAGCGCGGGCCTCGGGCGATCCTTCGTAATTCCAGCGCCGGCGCGTCGGCAGACGACAGCCGATGCCCCGCCCTTCGCGATCGACGATCGGCTGGCCGGTAAGATCTACGATCGGGTGACGAAGCGTGACAGGGCGCCCCTCGGCGTCCAGATGGAATCGGAAGCCATGATAGAGGCTGTGTCGCAGGTCGCCCGACCCGACGTCGACCGGATCGGGCGGCTGCTGCGCATCGTCTCGACTCGAGCTCGTCTGGAACAGCCGGCACCGAATGGGGCCGTGTGTTCTGGCGGTCAGAAGAAATTCGTCCCGGAGACGAAGGAATGCTTCACGCCAGAGCGCCGATGGGCCAGGAAGAGAGCCTTCCGCCGGCTCCGGCGGCGAAGGACGGCCCTCGTTTTTCCCCAGGGGGCGAGTGGAGGTGTCATCTTGTTTCGAAGAATCGATCATACCGGACACGGAGTCAATTTATCCGTCCCCGGCGCGCTTTCAATTCAGTCCTCCTTCGGGACCGCAGCGCCGGTCCGCCGTTCGGATGATGAGGGTGGAACGGTATCCGGCACATACGGCCCGCTCGCGGGATCGCCCTGTCCATAGGTCTCCATCCCACCGTGCGGCGTCGTCATTCCCAGCGATGCGGATGTGCCTCGGCCTGGATGGTCCATGGAACACCGGGC
>CAZNQN010000362.1:0-305 GCA_964574925.1 uncultured Phycisphaeraceae bacterium
GCTGGAGATCTTCGTGATTCCGGGCTTCGGGGTGGCGGGCATTTCGGGCATCGTCCTGACCGTGCTGGGGATCCTGGCCACCTTCGTCCCCGACGAGCCGGGTCGCTCGTTTCCGCTGTACATCCCCTCGCTGCCCTCGACGCTGGCGTATTTGAAGTCGGCGGTGGTGACGCTGGCGTGGTCCACGCTCGCCTCGATGGCGGGCATGGTCATGCTCAGCCGGTTCCTGCCGAAGACGCAGGTCTTCCGCCGCATCGCGCCGGAAAACCCGAGCGTCCGCAAGCGTTTCGTGCTGGCCGTGTTGA
>CAZNQN010000362.1:315-3239 GCA_964574925.1 uncultured Phycisphaeraceae bacterium
GGAAAACCCGACGCCTTCGCAGGTGCAGGTGGAGGATCCGTACCGGGGATCGGCCCGCGTCGGCGACGTGGGCGTGGCCCAGGGACCGCTGCGACCGGCGGGCAAGGCGCTGTTCGGCAATCAGCTCGTCGACGTCGTCACCCAGGGCGAGTTTCTCGCACCGGGAACGGAGGTGGAGGTCATCGAACATCGCGGCAACCGCGTGGTCGTCCGCGCGAGACCGTCGTAGATGCGAGCCGAATGCCCGAACGGCCGTCGGACGGTTGAGCGCTTTCAAGGAAGGAAATCGTGTCGGATCTGGTCGTATTGATTCTGCTCTTCGCCGTCGGGGTGCTGTTTCTGGTGGCGGAGATTTTCATCCCCTCGCACGGGGTGCTGACCGTGGCGGGAGTGGGGTTCTTGACGGCCGGCATCGTCAAGACGTTCCAGTACGGCGGGCGGGAGGCGGGCATCATCTCCATCCTCGCCTGCGCGGTCTTTCTGCCCGCCTTCAGCGTCATCGCCATCAAGTACTGGCATCGCACGCCCATCGGGCGACGCATCTCGCCGCCCAACCCGACGATGACCGTCGACGACGTGGGCGTGCCCGTGGAAGAGCTTGCCCATTACATCGGCCGGACCGGACGGGCGCGGACGCCGCTGCGCCCCGTGGGCATCTGCGAGTTCGACGGGCGGCGTCTCTCGTGCGTCGCGGAATTCGGGATGATCGAACCGGGTACGGAAGTGGAGGCCGTGCGGATCGTCGGCGGCAACCTGGCGGTCCACCCGAAACAGACCTAGAGCGGACGGGGCGATCCGTGTCGCCCCCGTGAAAGAAAGGACGGTGCGGAATGACGGGATCGATGACGGGTTTCACCGGCGTGTTGGGGCAATCCAGTTCCGGATCGGATCTCTGGACGATCATCCTGATCGTGCTGGCGATCGTCGTGATCGTCATGCTCTTCGTGATCGCCCAGTTCTTCCGCCTCTGGTTGCAGGCGTTCATGAGCAACGCCGGCGTGAGCCTCTTCGACCTGATCGGCATGCGCCTGCGGAAGGTGGATCCCACGATCATCGTGCTTTCCAAGATTCAACTGGTCAAAGCCGCCATTCACGAAGTGTCGGTCAACGACCTGGAGAGCCACTACCTGGCCGGGGGGCGGGTGCCCAACGTCTCCCGCGCGATGATCGCCGCCAACCGCGCCAACCTCGACCTGGACTGGAAGAAGGCGTGCGCGATCGACCTCGCCGGGCGCGACATCCTCGACGCCATCAACACCAGCGTGAACCCCAAGGTGATCGACTGTCCCAGCCGGGAATCGGGCAAGAACACCGTGGACGCCGTCGCCAAGGACGGCATCCAGCTCAAGGCCAAGGCGCGCGTCACCGTCCGCACCAACATCCGCCAGCTCATCGGCGGGGCGACGGAGGAGACGATCATCGCCCGCGTGGGCGAGGCGATCGTCAGCGCCATCGGCTCGGCCGAATCCCACAAGGAGGTGCTCGAAAACCCCGATCTGATCACCAAAGCCGTCCTCGCCAAGGGACTGGATTCCGGCACCGCGTTCGAAATCCTCTCCATCGACATCGCGGACGTGGACGTGGGGCAGAACATCGGAGCGAAGCTGCAGGCCGACCAGGCCGAAGCCGACAAACGACGCTTCCAGGCCGAGGCGGAAAAACGACGCGCCATGGCCATCGCCCAGGCCGCCGAAAACCGCGCCAAGGTCGAACAGAACCGCGCTTTGGTCGTGCTCGCCGAGGCCGAAGTGCCCAAGGCGATTGCCGAAGCCTTCCGCAGCGGCAACCTGGGCATCATGGATTACTACCGTCTGAAGAACATCCAGGCCGATACCGCCATGCGGGACGCCATCGGCCGGGGGGATGACACCACGGAGCACAAACCGAGCTGATGCCGAACGTGCGTAGAATCCAAACCGCGCAACCCTCCGGGCCGCCTTGCGACAGGCTCGATACGGCGACGCGCGACCGGGGACGCGAAACGAAAGACCGAGATCGAAGTCGAACAGACGACGGGATACGGGAGCGGCTGGAATGATCGACGTATTGGCGGCCGGGGGATCGAGCCCGCTCGATTGGATCGAGGATCTGATTCCCGTTCTGATCGTCGCGGGGGCGATCCTAGGCAACGTGGCCAAAAAGCTGATCGAGGCCTTCGGCGAGAAAGGGGCTTCCGAGACCCCGGTGCCGAAAGGTCCGGAGGAGATCGAGTTCCCGGTCCGCCGCCGGCGGCGCCGTCGTGGGCGTGGAACGCCGCTCAAGCTGGAGCCAGTGCCAGAACTGAAGGAGGGCATGGAACCGCCCGCGCCGCTCGTCCCGCCGCCGGCCGTGGGGCGCAGGCGCCCGGATCGTCCCGCCCCCAAAGCCACGCCCAGGCCGCGCGTGCCGAAGGCCCGCGAATCCGCCCAACCGCCCCCTCGACCGGTCGTGGGAACGCCCGCCCGTTTGCGGCCGCCACCACCTGCTTCCAAGCAGGGGCGTCGCCCGCTGAAGCCCGCGATCTCCGAACCGGAATGGATCGACGACATTGAAGAGAAGGAGGAAAGGTTCGAGGAAAACGTCGAGGAGCGTATCGGGCACCTGGTGGACTCCTTCGAGACGAAGAAGACGCACATGGCCGCGATGCACGCTCCCCCCCGGGCGGCGACTTCGAAATGGCAGCGGCTCTTCCAGAGTCGCCAGAGACTTCGCGAGGCCATCGTGGCCTACGAGGTGCTCGGGCCGCCCCTCGCCCTGCGAGATCGATACGACATCGCGTAAAGACCGACAAGCGGGCGAAGCGTTCGAATATCGAGTGACGCACAGGCGACGGGGCGAAACCGTCGCTTCCCCCGCATGCTGGGCTCCCCGCAGACAGGTGAGGGAGCGGTCCCGCCGATGCTGATTCCCCGCCTGCGAGTCGAGGTGATCCGCGGTGGAGAGGA
>CAZNQN010000363.1:0-3236 GCA_964574925.1 uncultured Phycisphaeraceae bacterium
ATGCCGGATCGCGCGTCTGTCCATCCGTCATTCGCCGTCCGACATTCGTGCTCCACTGCCCCACGGCCGCGAATCTGTCTGGCGGTGGTGGCTCTCTTCCAAGGGCGCGGCCAGGCAGCATCCGCTTCCCGCTGTGGCTTCGTTGTTCGAACAGGGGGCATCGTGCGGACCGCGCGGGTCTCGCTACAATGCGCCCATGTTCGAAGCCGTCCTGTTCGACATCGGCAACACGCTGGTCTACTTCCGCAGCACGCGGATCCGCGAGCTGCTCGACGCGGCTGCCCGACCGGCGTATGAGCGTCTCGCGGAGCGGGGCTTTCGCCTGCCGCCCTATCCCCGGTACGCCGCCCGCATCCGGCGGGCGTTCATTCTCAATTACATCTGGTCCCGGTTGCGGGGGCGGGAGACGAAGCTCATCCGCACACTTGAGCGGGTGCACGCGGCCATGCGAATCGACCTCGGGGAAACGGGCGTGGAAGAGCTCGCCCGCCTGTGCACGGAGGGGCTTCGGCCGTTCATGCACTCGGACCCGCAGGCGGTGCCCGTCCTCGAGGAGCTCCGCCGGGCGGGACTGAAGCTCGGCATCGTTTCCAATACGCATTTTCCCGGTTTCGCCATCGACGGATTCCTGGCGGAAGAGGGGTTGCTCGATTTCTTCCCGGTGCGGGTGTACTCCTCCGACGTGCGTTTCATGAAACCGAACCCCCGTATTTTTCAGCTCGCGCTGGAACGGATGGCGGTGGCTCCCGGACGGGCCCTGTTCGTGGGGGACCGACCGGACAAGGATGTATCGGGCGCCGCCCGCGTCGGGATGCGGACGGTGCTGCTGGTCGGCGGGGCGGAGGTGCCGAACCGCCACGGCGCCGACCACGTCATCCGCAGCCTGGCGGAATTGTGTCCCTTGCTCGGCTGTTCCTCGCCCGCCCATGCATCCGGATCTTGAACCCGAACGCCTGCTGGCCGCCTACGCCACGGGCATCTTCCCCATGGCGGACTGTGAAACGGGCGAGCTTTACTGGCTCTCTCCGCACGTGCGGGGCATCATCGAGCTGGACCGTTTCCACGTGCCGCGGTCGCTGCGCTCCGTCTGCCGGAGCGGGCGGTTCGAACTGATCGCCGACTCGGCGTTCGCGGAGGTCATCGCCGGTTGTGCGGACCGGCCGCAAGGAACCTGGATCTCCGACGACATCCGGGAGGCCTACACGACGTTGCACGAGCTGGGGTTTGCCCATAGCGTGGAGGTATGGCAGGAAGGGCGGCTGGTGGGCGGACTGTACGGCGTGGCGCTGGGCGGGGCGTTCTTCGGCGAGTCGATGTTCCACCGCGTTCGCGACGCGTCGAAGGTGGCGCTGGTGGCGCTGGTGGCCCGCCTGCGGGAACGGGGGTTCACCTTGCTGGACGTGCAGTTCGTCACCGATCACCTGCATCGCTTCGGCGCGGTGACGATCTGGCGGGATGACTACGAGCGCCGGCTCCGAAGAGCGTTGCAGCAGACATGCCGCTTCGCCGAGCCGGGAGAGCGACTCCAAGCGCGCCTCCCGCCGTCCTCGAAAGGGGGCGGAAGGAACGCCTCCCCGCCCGGCTGAGGAATCGAGCCTGAACGAACAATACCCATGACGACCGGAACGGAGTCCGCCGTCGGCCAGGAACTGTACCTCCGCAACATGCGCGCCCTGTGGCGCGTCGATCCGGCGCTGGCGATCCGCATCGACGCCGTCTTCGACGACCAGCGCCTTCCCCTCGAACCCGCCCGTCGCGGCGGTTTCACCGCCCGCCTGACCGCGCCGGACGGTCAGCCCATCTACCTGCACAGCCGGTACGACCCCCAGGCCGAGGCCCGCCGATTCGTGGAAGGCGTGCAGATCGAGGAGAAATTCTGTTTCGTCGTCTCCGGCATGGGGCTGGGCTATCACGTGCGGGCGCTGCTCGATCGGTTGCGGGGGGACACGCTGGTGTTGTGTGTCGAACCGCTGGTGGAGGTGATCGCGTCGGCCTTTTGCTGCGTCGATCTTTCGGACGCGCTGGCCCGGCGACGCCTGATCATCCTCGTCGATGACGACAAAGCGCGCCTGCACGCCCTGCTCCAGCCGTTGAACACGCTGATCATGCTGGGGGCGGAGTTCGTCTCCCACGCGCCTTCCCAGCGGGTCGCCGGACGGAGACACGCCGTGATCACCCGGGCCGTCGCGGAGTTCGTCACCTATACCCGGATGACGCTGGTGACGCTGCTCGCCAACGCCCGCATCAC
The DNA here is from genome assembly GCA_964574925.1 of uncultured Phycisphaeraceae bacterium. Taxonomy (GTDB): domain Bacteria; phylum Planctomycetota; class Phycisphaerae; order UBA1845; family UBA1845; genus CAZNQN01. Next base: position 2,249 of record CAZNQN010000363.1, read on the forward strand.
CTGTCGCAACATCGCCATGAACCTGGTGACCTACGTCCAGACGCCGCCGATCGATCTGTTGAAGAACCGTTTCGCGGGCGATCCGGCCGTCATCATCGCCGCCGGTCCGTCGCTCGCCCGCAACATCGACCGTCTGGCGGAGCTGAAGGGTCGCGCGGTGCTCTGCGCCGTGCAGACCACGCTCAAACCGTTGCTCCAGCGCGGCATCGTGCCGGATTTCGTCACCAGCCTCGACTTCCACGAGATGTCGCGCACCTTCTTCGAAGGCGCCGGGGATCTGCACGACGTGCATCTGGTGGCGGAACCCAAGGCCACCTGGCACGTGGTGGACGCCTATCCGGGGCCGATATCCCTGCTCGACAATCACTGGGCGCGGCTGCTGCTGGGGGATGCGCTGGCCGCTCGGGACGGACTGAAGGCGGGCGCGACCGTCGCCCACCTCGCCTTCTATCTCGCCGTCTACATGGGATGCGATCCGATCATCTTCGTCGGGCAGGACCTGGCGTATACCGGCGGCGTCTTCTACGTTCCCGGCGTGGAGATCCACCAGGCGTGGCGCAGCGAGCTGAACCGGTTCTGCACCCTGGAACAGAAGGAGTGGGAGCGGATCGTCCGCAACCGTCCCATCCTCATGCGCGTCCCCGGCAATCAGGGCGGCGAGCTCTACACCGATGAGCTGCTCTTTACGTATCTCGAACAGTTCGAGAAGGACATCGCCGAGGTCTCCTGTCGGGTCGTCAACGCCACCGAGGGCGGCGCCCGCATCCGCGGGACGACGAGCCTGACGCTGGAGGAGGCGACCCGTCGCTTCTGCCGCCATCCCATCGATCCGCGGCGGTTCGCCTATCGCAAGGAGACGACGTGGCGCGACCCGTCGCGTCTGGCGCCGGCGGCGGCGGAGCTCTCCGCCCGCCTGGCGGAGCTGGACGAGGTGGAGCGCGTCTGTGACGAGTTGCTATCCCTGTTCGAGGAGCTCAAGACGCTCACC
>CAZNQN010000364.1:0-3230 GCA_964574925.1 uncultured Phycisphaeraceae bacterium
TTACGGTTTCGCCGATCCCGCTTGTTCCTTGCGAACCTGTTCGAGGATCTCGGCTTGGACGTTGGCCGGTGCCTTGCGATACGCACAGAACTCCATCGAAAACGTCGCCTGCCCCTGCGTGAGGGAGCGCAGGTCGGTGGCGTACCCGAACATGTTGGCGAGGGGCACCTCGGCCGTGATGATGGACGCCGTCGCCTTGATATCGGTGTCCACCACGATCCCCCGGCGGGCGGCGAGATCACCGGTGACGCTGCCCTGGAAGGATGTCGGGACCTCCACCTCCACCCGCATGATCGGCTCCAGCAGGACGGGGTCGGCATCGCGGACGGCCTGGCGGAACGCCGTCCGGGCGCAGATCTGGAACGCCAGGTCCGACGAATCCACCGGATGGTGCGTGCCGTCCTCGAGGATCATCTTCACGCCGACGACCTCGAACCCCGCCAGCGGACCCCGCGCCCGCGCCATCTGGAACCCTTTGTCCACGGAGGGGATGTAGTCGGTGGGGATGCGGCCGCCGGTGACCTGATTCTCGAATTCGTAGTCTCTCTCCGCGTCCGGTCCGAGGGGCACCAGTCGGCCGACGACGTGCGCGTACTGACCCGCGCCGCCCGTCTGCTTGCGGTGCTTGTGGTTGTACGTCGATTCCTTGGTGGGCGTCTCCTTGTACTGCACCTTGGGACGCCCGACGATCACGTCGGCCTTGTATTCCCGCCGCATCCGCTCCACGTACACCTCCAGATGCAGTTCCCCCATGCCGGACAGGATCGTCTGCCCCGTTTCTTCATCGAAGTGGACGTGGAACGTCGGGTCTTCCTTGGTGAAGCGGTTGAGCGCCTTGGACATCGGGTCGCGGTCGCGGTTGGTGGCCGGCTCCACCGCGATCGAGATCACCGGTTCCGGCACGTGCATGCTCTCCAGCGACAGATGCAGCGAGGGATCGCAGAGCGTATCCCCGGAGACGCAGTCCAGCCCCATCAGGCCCACGATGTCGCCCGCGCGAGCCTCCTCGATGTCCTCGCGCTTGTCGGCATGCAGGCGGTAAATGCGCCCCAGGCGCTGCGTCTTGCCCGTCCGCGCGATCTTGTACATCCGCCCCCGCTTCAGCGTGCCCTGATACAAACGGGCATAGGTGATCTGTCCGAACGGCTCGTCGCAAATCTTGAACGCCATCGCCACCGGCGGCGCGTCGGCGTCCGCCGTGATGGCCACCTCCGCCCCCTCGTTGGCGTTGTCGCACGCATACGCCACGCGGTCCAGCGGCGAGGGCAGGTACCACGCCACGGCATCGAGCACCGGCTGGACCCCCTGGTTGCGGTACGCCGATCCGAACAGCACCGGCGTGATCTCCCGCGCGATCGTCGCCCGGCGGATCGTCTCCCGGATGAAGTCCGCCTCCGGTTCATGCTCTTCCAGCAGCATTTCCATCAGCGCATCGTCGTAGAGGCTCAGCGTTTCCAGCATCCCGTGCCGTGCCCGCTGTGCGTCCTCCCGCAGCGTTTCCGGGATCGCCTCCCGGCGGACGCTTTCGCCCTGCTTGCCGTCGTTGTAGACGGCCTCCATCGTCACCAGGTCGATCACGCCTTCGAACGATTCCCCCGTGCCGATGGGGATCTGGAGGGGGACGGCCGTGTGTCCCAGCTTGGTTTCCATTTCGGAGACCACCCGCTGCGGATCCGCCCCCACGCGGTCCATCTTGTTGACCAGCGCGATGCGCGGCACGCGGTAGCGGCGCATCTGGCGGTCCACGGTGATGGATTGCGACTGCACACCGCCCACCGCGCATAGAACCAGGATCGCCCCGTCCAGTACCCGCAGCGACCGTTCCACCTCCACCGTGAAGTCCACGTGGCCGGGCGTGTCGATCAGGTTGATCTCCTTGCCGTTCCAGCGGACGGTGGTGGCGGCCGAGGTGATCGTGATCCCCCGTTCCTTCTCCAGCTCCATGAAGTCCATGGTGGCGCCGCCGTCCTTGTCCTTGATCTCCTGGATGCGGTGGATGCGCCCGGCGTAGAACAGGATGCGCTCGGTCAGGGTCGTCTTGCCCGAGTCGATGTGGGCCGAAATTCCGATGTTGCGTATGTTGCTCAAGGTCGTCATCGTTTCGCTGCGTATGCCTCGAATCATCCGTGCTTGCGAAAGGCGGGGCTCGTCAACACACCGCCCTTCTTTGCTTCCTCGATTCGATCCCCGTCCGCCCGTCCTTCGCGCGGTCCCCGTCGCGATGCGGCTGACCGTACCGTTCCCCCGGAACCGGACGGTTCGGTTCCGCTCGGATACACCCTACGGGCCTCGGTTGGATACGGGGGGATGCGAACGAAGCGCCCGCCCCCGGAACCGCTGGGGCGGGTCCGCAGAGCCTTGTACTTTATCAGCTTCCGGTTCCCGGGGCAAGGGGTTTTTTCCGGAAAAACCGGTATTTGAGGCGGATTATCGACCGTTTCGGTCTTCACCTTGAGGCGAAACGCGCCGGGAAACGCCGGCCGCGCGTGTCCGGTCTCCATGCCTTCGTTGACCGTCCCGATGGGCACGGGATAATCCGGTCATGGCGGTGGAGGACGCAGGCGGCCCGTCCGGCGGGGGAAATCGGGGGGAGCGGATCGACGATGCGACGCTGGTCCGGGCCGCGGCCGGCGGCGACGGGGCCGCCTTCGCCGCTCTCATGCGCCGCTACGACCGCCTCGTTCGTTACACCATCTTCCGACGGGCGAAGGGGTTCTGCCTCCGCGATCCGCAGTGGCTCGACGCAGTGGCGTCGGCTACCTGGACCGGGTTCGCACGCGGTCTTACTGGCGGAACGGATCGGATTCCGGACAGCGTGGCTGCCTTGCTGGTCCGCATCGCCCGCAACCAGACGATCAGCGCCCTGCGGCGGGAGGAAGCCGGCGGGAGGCTGGAAGCCCAAGGCCGGCAGGCTCCACCGCTCGAACCGGAGGACGTGACGGCGGAGGCCGACCCGGCCGCCGTGGCCGAACGGCTGGAGCTGCTGGAGGCCCTGCGACGGTGTCGGGGGCGGCTGACGGAGGATGATCGGACGTTGCTGAGCCAACTGGAGGCGATCGTGGATCGGCGGTGGCGGGAGGCGGCGTCGGCCCTGGGAATGGCTGAATCCACCCTCCGCTCCCGCTGGAGCCGCGTTCTGGAGCGGTTACGCCGGTGTCTCCGGGAGAAAGAGGGGGATTTCTTCGCGCCTCCCGACCGGCCGGGCGACTAGTTTCATGACGGGGAAGGGG
>CAZNQN010000365.1:0-3222 GCA_964574925.1 uncultured Phycisphaeraceae bacterium
TGCTCGCTGGACGGGGCCTTCGCCGAGGGTTTCACGAATAATCCGGGTGAGCGGTGCTCGAGCGGCTCCGGCTGTCGGGGATCGTCCCCGCGCTGCCCGACCGCGTCGCCGACGCACGCAAGGCCCGGCTCAGCGAGCAGGAGCGGATCGAACTGGTGCTCCAGGACGAAATCCACCGGAGCTGCTCATCGCCGACGACTTCGGCCTGCGCCGCCTCGACGGCACCCAGTCCGCGGACATCTACGAGGTCATCATCGAGCGGCACAAGCGCACCTCGACGATCGCCGCCAGCAACCGCACGGTCGACGAGTGGATTCCGTTATTCGACGATCCGATGCTGGCCCAGAGCACCCTCGATCGGCTGGCGCACAACGCCCGCCAGCTCGCCAGGGAAGGCGAAAGCGACCGTAAGCGACAGGCCCCCGGCACGATGCCCCGCAGCGCCCAGCGACGCCGGGGCGCGGCAGGACGGATTTGAGCAGCGCCGACGATGGGACGAGCGGGATCCCCGTGGAAGGCGCCGGATCCGTGGACGATCGCTCCGCGATCGCCCGCCGATCCTTGAAAATCGCTGCGCGATTCCCATGGCTCCCACCGGAGCCGCCGCTGTCTTCCTCTCGTCCCTGCGCGACATTGGCGATCGGCCTCGGGATCGGGTCTCCCATGATTGCGAAAACCGCGGCGTCCGTGCGCCCGAAAAGTCACCTCGCGCGACCGGCTCTCTGGGACGGTTCCTGGCGTCCACCGTTGAGCGCGGGAGCGGCGGCACCCTCCGCGTTTCGGTTGGCGCGTCGCAACGTTTCCAGAAATCAAGAGGAACCTGCTCCCCGTTCATGGATCCAGGTCTCTGGAACGTCTTGCCGGACCGGCCATCTGTTCGTAGCATTTTTTCGTAAGGAGCAATGGTCATCGCGTCGCCGTGGCGAACGGTGACAGTGAGTGTCGGAGCGCGGGAGGGCGGCGCTTCGTGGACGGTCCGGGCGCAGGAGGTGTGGTCCGATGACAGCGCGATCCATGTTGCGACCGTTCTGCGCGGCGGCCGTGGTGCTGATGACCGGGCCCACTGTGAGTGTTGCGGCTGGGCAGGAATGGACCGCCGCAGAGAAGGCGTGCGCGCGCTCGATCGGCGTCCAATTGGGACGCATGGAAGCCTTTTATGGCGACATGCAGTTCCGGCAGCGGAGCTGGTACGCGGACGCGATCGTGATCGGTGTCGTCGTCAGAAAGTGGAACGAGTTGCGGGGCGGCTATCACACGATGGTGGAAGTCGAGGTCAAAGAGGTGCTGAAGGGTGACCTTGACCGATCGTCGGTGATCGTTGCTCTCGTGAGCGGTCCCTTTTACGACACGAGGACGCGCGAGATCATGACGATCTGGCGGTCTGAGGAGCCTCGGTTCTCGCTTGATGAGAAAGTCTTGCTCTTTCTGACCCGAAAGCCGGGGGCCCAACCCGACCCGCCACCTCCCAGCGGACGCTACCGCGTCATGGGTCGCGGGAAGTACGTGGTTGAGGATGGCGAGGTGTTTTGGGGCGAGTTCAAGTCCGAATCGTTCCCGCTCGATTGGGTCCGGCGGGAGATCGAGTTGGCGGTACGGGCGCAAGCGAGCGGTTGCAAGCCGGGGGGCGAGGAAAATTGAGATTCGCTGTTGCATCGATCGCTTTGTTCTCGAGCGTGGGCGTCGTCGCAAGCGCTCAGAACATTACTGGAAGGAACTGGTGTGACACCCCAGCGTACTACTACTTCACGCCCCGGCTGCCCGTGGAGTTCCGGTCACCGACCGAAGCTGCTGCTAGCGACTGGAATGCAGTGCCGAGCTGGTTCGATCTGTTTTCGGAAGGTGTGGCGCCGTCCGGACCGACCGCGTTCAACTGCGACGGATACAGCGTGGTGGATTATTTCGACTTCCCGGACTCTGACGTCGGAGCCGCGACACAATGTTGCACTCGTGGGACCACGATCACGGAATGCGACTTTGCATACTCGTCGCGGACGGACTGGTCCGTCTTCGACAGGGCGACCGTTGCGCGACACGAGTTCGGGCACTGGCTGGAACTGGATCATACGAATGCCCCCGCGGACGTGATGTATGGATACATCGACGCCGGTGAAATCAAGTACCTTTCCGACGCCGACAAAGCGGGGATCCAGCAGATCTATCCGCTAGAGACCGGGCCAGAGAACTGCGGCTCGGACGGTGGTGGTGGCGGTGGTGGCGGCGGATGGAGCGGAGGGGCGTGTTTGGTCTACGAATCGCAGGGGAGCATCGATGATCCTGCGGACGATCCGGAGGACCAGGAGTACGGACCTCATCAGCCATGGAACGACCCGGCATGCTTCCCGATGTGCCGGTTCACGGGTCTCGGCACCGCCCTGGCGCACTTCTTCAGGGGTTTCGTGCTGCTGAGGACGGCGGAGGGGCGGAAGTACGTCGCGATGTTCGAACGTCACAACGACGAGGTCGCTGCAATCTTCCGGGCGCACCCCGACATCGCTCGGGAGGCGGGATCACTGATGAACGATTTCATGCCGGGACTGCGCTATTACTTGTTCGCCGATCCTGAGGGTGAGAACTTCGTTCTCGACGCCGCGCGGTTGGCAGCGGTGCAGCGGCTCGCCGATCGCGTTGCCGCACTGGGGACCGCGGCGCTGAGGAAGGACCTTGCGCGGTTCTCGGGGCGACTCGCAGGGGAACAGGGGAAGACGATTGCCGACGCAATCGGCTCCATGCTGGAGGACAGGACTCCCGACGCGGCAGGGCTCCGGGAACCGGCGGCGCGCTGAGGGTCGACGAAGCGAAGTCGGTTTCCGTTCCCCGGCGGTAGCGACGTAATGGGCAACATGCGGGCGGAGCTTGCGCGGTCACGGAGCGGCATTGGCACTTGTCGAGTGTCTTGTGTCTGAGGCCGGTCATGGTTCGTCGTCCGCGGGCCGCTGCTGGGAGATCCTGTTGAGTTCGTGAAGCGCCGCGCAGGTGTCGGCGGCGGGCCTCTGCCAGCGGCCGTCGTGGAGGTTGCGGACGGTCAGCGCGATCTTGACGTGGGTGATGCGCTCCGACTGGAAGGAACCGCCGCTGTTGCGCAGCAAGCGTTCCAGTTGCCCGCCCGCGGCCTCGACGGCGTTGGTCGTCGAGAGCGTCTTGCGGATCGGGTCCGGGTCCTTCAGGAATACCAGGTAGTGCTCAGCCTCCTGGAGCAGCCCGCGCACGAAGGTCGGTGCTCGG
>CAZNQN010000366.1:0-3217 GCA_964574925.1 uncultured Phycisphaeraceae bacterium
GCATCAACCGCACCACGCTCTACAAGAAGATGAAACGCTACGGCCTGGACCGCGAACCCATCGACCTCCCCTCCGCCTGATCCGCTCCGCGCTCCCGCCTCGACCGCGCGGAATCGTGGAACCCGCAGCGTCCCCCGCTTTCCCGCCCCGAGCCGCAGGCTTTTCACCCGCGCGACCGCCCGCCGTGCCAGCGCCCCTCATGCCCGAGAAGCCTCGCCGTCCCCTGCTTGCAAGACATGCTCTATTCCACCAGTCGCAACCCGGCCGAGCGTTCTTCCGCCCGTTCCACGTACCGTTCGATCAGACCCGTCTCCAGTTTCCGGTACAGCTCCACCACCTGCCGGGGGTGGTAATCCTTCCGCAGGTACAGTTTCGCGTCGGGCACCGGCCATTGCGGAACCGCCCGTAAGCGCACCGAGTCGAACGACCGCAGCACGGCGATCATCGCTTCGATCCCCGCTTCGATGGCCTTGCAACCGATGGTGTGCGGCCCGTCGCCCGCCTCGATCCTCGGCCGGGCATGACGCAGGATCGGCCCGCTGTCGATCCCCGCGTCGATCAGGTGGATCGTCGCCCCGACGTACTGCGGCTCCTCGTTGAGCAGCGGATAGAAGTTCGTCGCCGTCCCCCGGTAATACGGCGACAACCCCAGATGCAGGTTCACCATCCGCCCCGCAAACGCCGACAGCAGCGGCTCACGGATCAGGTTCGTCCCGTACACGGCCACCGTGTCCACACCCGCCTCCGCCAGCAGCCGCAACGTCTCCTCCGTGTTGAGCGATCCCGGCGCGATCCGCCGCACCCGTCGCCCTGCGGCTTCCTTCAGAAACCCCGCCCGATCACCGAAGAACCGCGCCTCCTCCCGCTCCCGTCCCGCGAAATGCGCCGCGACGATCTCCCGTTCCTCCCTCGTCAACTCCGCCGTCCGCACCGACGAAGGGTCGTATCCCGTCTCCTCATAGCCCACAGCCGCGATCCCGAACGCGTCGTCCATCCGGCGGGCGAAGTACCGGTGCCGGATCCCCGTGCTCGTCAACACGCCGAGTTTCATGGTCCCCTCCGCACCGAGCGTTCCATCCGCTCCTTTCGCGCCGGGCACCGCGTGCATCCCCTTTCACCCGCACGCCGCATCCGTGGTGTCCTCCTCATCGACCGTTCCCTCCCGCGCAAAGACAAGGTCCGGCGCCGCGACGCCGGACCTTGCGATTGATGCCATGGAAGACCGGTCGAATCGACCGGACCGCGCTATCGCACCAGCGAGTACGCGTACGTGACCGCCGCACCCAGGTTGGAATTGTCGCCCGACTGATCCAGACCCACCTGGATCGACATGCCCAGCTTCTGCGCCTCGTCCATGTTCCACTCGAAACCGGCCTCGAACTGATTGATGTTCCGGATCCCGTAGTGGAAGCTGCTGCGGTGCAGATAATCCGCCACCCAGCGGACCGCTCCGTCCGAGGTCAGCGGACCGTCCATCCCCACGGCCACCCCCCACTGGAAGTGCCGCAGGTTCTCGTCGTTGTCCGTGTTCACCGTCGACGCGAACGCGTTGAGGTGCGACCGCAGACCCTCGTCATATTCGTTGGTCAAGAGCAGCCGCAGTTCCCCGTCCACGCCGTTGGAGTTGTCGCCCGTGGGCACCCGCATCGTCCCCCGCAGCGCCGCCGCCGGCCAGTAATCCTGCTGGTCGGTCAGCCGCCACGTGAACCCCAGGTTCGTGTCCGCATTGCCTTCTTCCAGCGCGCCGGCGTCCCCGCCGTCACCGACCCACACCGGAACGTCCGCGAACACCTCCACGTTCTCGCACGCCCCCCACGTCAGGCTCGGCGTCACGACGTAATCGTCGCTCGAATCCCCCAGATTGGCCGGAAACGACGACGTGATCCATCGGAACGTCAACCGCAGATCCACCTGCCCCGTCGGAACCGGCGTCGCGTCGTCGATGAACCACAGTTCCCGAATCAGGTCCGCCCCACCGTTTCCGTTCCCGTTCCCGTTCTGGGCGAACGCGGGCATCGCCGCGATCAACCCGCACAGCAGTGCGCAATGAATCTTCATCGGGTGATTCTCCATTCCTTAAGGTTTCCGAATCGTTTCGATCCCTCTCGCGGGTACCTCCGAACCGCGCCACCCGGCACCGGTACCCGCCACATGGACCACGGAAGTTTACCCATTGTTCGGTCAGCGGCAAGCGTTTATTTGAGTCAAACGCCCTCCAGGGGCAAGAATCGCACCCTCCTGCGGACTCTCCGTCCCCTCGATTTCACGCGAGAATCATCGTAACCTATTGAAAAAAATAACGTTACGAAAAAACCGGCGCCCGCCTCCTTGATATCGGTCATCGCCCCCGCGCGTCCGTCAGCGTCGAGGAAAGCGTCAGCGGGGTCGTTCCCTCCGCCACCCGCCCCGACAGCTTGTCCTCCACGCGGACCTTCAGCACGTATCGCCCGGCGGGGATCGTCGCCGGCAGCGTGATCCGCTGCGCCACGAAGAAGTCCCGTCGTCGGCGCCGGCATTCGTCGGTGATCTCCGGCTCCTCGTGCGTCCAGACCGCCTCTCCCGCCTCGCTGAGCACCTCGATCCGCGTCGCCAGCCGCGTCCGATATCGCCCCTCCTCCGTCCGCTCCGAACGCAACCGCTCGATCTCCGAATAGACGATCGTCGGCACCGGCACCCCCGCCTGGAACGCCGTCGGATCCATCTCCTCGTACACCCCGAAGGTCAGCACCTTCCGGCACAGCGCCACCGTCCCCACCGTCGGCCCGATCCGATCCGCCAGCGCCGACGCCAGCGATTCCGCCGGCCCGAGAGACTCCTCGCGGATCCCTTCCGGATCGCGCACCCCCGGCCGCACTGCCCGAATCGTCTCCAGCAACTGCCGCATCAGCTCCCGCGAGGCGGCCGGCAACCCTTCCGACAACTGCTCCGCGTCCTCATCCCGACCCAGCGCGAGCTCCACCAGACGAAGTCGCCATTCCTTTTCGATCATCCCGCCGGGCGGATCGTCCGACGCGAGGAACGCGAGAAACCGATCCACAAGCGAAACCGACTCCGCCGTGGACGTGCTCAACGGCTGATTCGCCGCCGTCATCGTCGACTGCCCGACTTCTCCCACGACCTTCGCCGCTCCCTTTTCTCCTCCCGCCGATCCGGACGTCCCCTCCACCGAAAGGAATCGGATTACCGGCACGGCCGGAACGGTGCTGCGCGTCTGCCC
>CAZNQN010000367.1:0-3216 GCA_964574925.1 uncultured Phycisphaeraceae bacterium
AATCCAACTACCGGTCGCGTCGTCGATTCCATCGCGCCGCCCCCAACATCCGTACCAGGCGGAAAACAACCTTCGCTACGGCCGTAGCCCGCTCTACTGACCACCCCTCCAACAGCGCGAGGTACAGCGTATTGTAGGCCAGCTCCCGATCCGCCCGGAGCCGATCCCGTGCGGTTCCGCCGACGTGATATCGCCAATCGTGAATATGGGCGGCGGCCCACAACATCAAATCCCCCACCTCGTCCGGTGCCCACGTGGCCCCATTGGACTCGAAGTCGTCCGGTACGTCCTCGTGGCCGAGCAGGCTTTCCCAAATCCAATCCGGGAGGCGGGCCTTTCGGCCGGAAATCTTCAATGTTTTCATCAACTTCCTCCCTCAGCCATAATGAGGCCGATATTCGCGAGAGCGTAGCCGGCGAACGCCAGCCCCAGCCCCGGCCGGCCGCCGGCGAAGTGGGCGGCGGCGATGGCAGTATACAACACCGTCACCACCGCCGTCAAGGCCGCCGAGACCGTCATCGAATCACCTCATCCGCCAGGCCGGCCTCGACGACTGCGTCGCCCCCGAGCAGCCAATACTCGGCCTTCCTCTCCGTGATCCGCCGCCACCAGGCCGGTTCCTGGCGCGTGTGGCGAGCCATCAGCTCCGCCCAGCGGGCGTGCGTCCAGTCCTCCCACTTCCGTCGCTCTCGGGCCGCCCGCAGTCCGACCGTCTCCCCCTCTTCCGCGGAGAAACTAGGTTCGTGGCTCATTACCACCACATTCTCCGTCACCATCCGCTTGTGGCCCGCCGCCAGCAGCAACACCGCCGCTGACGCCACCTCTCCAAAGCCGATAGTACAGATGTTCCGCCCCGGCATCCGCATGATGTCGTAAATCGCGAACATCGCCGACACATCACCACCGGGACTGTTGATCCACATGGTGGCCGGCGCCGTCCCGATCACGTGGAAGAACTGCGCGGTGAGATCCGCGAGGTCTCCGTCGATCTCCCCACACACCCAAATCGTGCGGTGTTGTTCGTCCACCCCTGAGTGGTGGATCAGCACCGTTTCCGGGATGCGCCCGGTAGCGGCGGCTAGGACATCAAGATTACTGTTGCTGCTGCTCATGGCGTTTCTCCAAAAAGTAGGCCAGGAAGGCCAGGTTGCAAAGGGCGTGGTGGAGGTGGTGGTGGCCGCTCTCGGGGTCGGCCTCCTCCCCGTCCAGGAATGCGAAGATGTGGCGGAGGCAGGCGGCCAGGTAGCGACGCTCCGCCTCCGGCACCTGCTTCCACCCATCCCGTGTGTACTTCTGGGCGCCATACATCATGATGCGCGCAATGGCTCGAACCGCGGCCCCCGGCACCAAGGTCAAATCAACTTTCCCACTGTCCAACTTTGCGCCGGGCTGGTGTGCATCGTATCCGTACGGGTCTTTCATAGTCTCCTCCTAGAGTGTCATCGTTTCCGGTTCGCGGCCCGGAGGCGCCCACAAACGAATCTGCCTCCGATCCCAGTCAACATCGTCATCTCGGAGCAGCCACGCCAGGCGGGCCTGTAGGATCGCATCGGCTTCCGTGAGGCCCTTCTTCTCGAAGGCCCGGACGATCCGCGTCCACCGCTCCTCGTCGTCGCGGGCGCCCGCCAGCAAGCGCGCTGCCCTCTTCACGCCGATACCGGGGCAGCCCGGGAAGCCGTCCACCCGATCCCCCGTCAGGGTCTGCATGAAGTGGAACAGCCGGGCCTCCTCTTCGGTGTGATGCCAGGCCGGCCGGCCATCAAGGCCGATGACGGGGAAGGGCGTGCCGCGGAAGTCCTTGTCAATGGACGCGATCACGGGGCGGTATCCGTGCTTGGCAGCCCCAGAGGCGAGGAGGGTGGCCGTATCATCACCTTCCAGCCCCATCATGTAATGTGCGCCGAGATCGAACAGCAGCCACCGGCGGATCTCATCGTACAACTGCGGCCGCAGCCCCGGCTTCCGGTGCGCCTTATATTCCGGCCATAGGCGCCTTCGGAACAGCGTGTGAGTCGGCGCCGAAAGTACGATGCTGTAGATATCGGCGGCGGTGGCCTCACGGAGATGGCGGATCAGGGCGAGAATGCTCTCTCGGGCACCTGAGAAGTCCGTCGCCGTGGACACGTTCCCGTCGCCGTCCCAGTCAACGTTGACCTGGCGGGAATGCCCGATCTGGTAAACCAACAAATCGGCATCAATAATGAGGTCGGTTGCCATTACCCACTCCTAGTGAGTCTCGGCCCATGTGCGGCCAATCTTAGAATCCGCCTTCAGCTCCACCCGCATCCGCAAGGTGTGGCCGGCCCTCGGGATCGCCTCCGCCACGATCTCTGCGATGCGTGGAGCGAGAGCGGGAGGCGCCGTCAGCTGAAACTCGTCGTGAATCGTGAGCACCCACCGGAAGTGCTCGCCCGGATTGAAGCCCGACTCGACGAGGTTCTGGAAGGCGATCATCTCCGCCCACTTCATTACGACCGCACCCGCCGACTGAAGCAGATCGTTCAGCATGGCGTGTGCGGAATCCGAGTAAACGATTCGTCCGTCGAGCCCCCGAATCCACCGCCTTTCCTCCCACGCCCGCTTCAGCTCCGTGAGCAGGTAGCCGAGCGCCGGCACACCCCGCAGGAGCTTCTGTCGGGCCTTCGATCCCAACTCGGCGGCAACGGACGTAGGCGGCGGGGGCGTGTTGATGAGGCCCTCGCGGAAGGCGCGCGCCCAGTCATCAAGAGCGATGAGCCCGGCTTTGAAGTTTCCGGCCCCGTACAGGACCGCGTAGGTGAAGGTCTTCTGGCTGTCGCGATAGAGGAGGCCGGTCTTCTGGCGCCAACTCTCGTGCACATCGCCCTCCCACAGCTCCCGCGGCAGATCCTCGTCCAGCCGGTTGCCGATGACGAAGCGTGCCCCGGCGAGCGGCGTGACGTAGTCGGCGATGGCGCGCGCGAGGCCCTCGCCGTCGGGGACCCGGCGGAAGCCGAGTTCGGGCGTCATGAAGTAGGCCGAACCGCCGAGCGAACCGCTGCGGACGCGGTGGACGACGACGTTCGACATCGTCTTCACCAGCACGCGGTAGGTATCGCGCCGGAACTCCTCCGTTCCGGCCCACGACCCCTCCGCGGTCTCGACCAGCGTCGCGACGAAGACCGCCGGCTCGGGGCGAATGTAGTTCGCCAGGGGCCGCTCCGGCGACGTCAGGTTGAATACCGCTTCCACGCCCGG
>CAZNQN010000368.1:0-1471 GCA_964574925.1 uncultured Phycisphaeraceae bacterium
ATAAAGTAAGTTACGAAATATTCGGGCGGGATGGCGGGGGTCACTCCTCCTGTGCGGTAAGGGTGGGGCCGAACGCCAGCCGGTAGCCCTCCAGCATCCGGAGCACCCTGTTCCGCACGTCGGGGCGGTCGAGATCGGAGATGGCTTCCAGATCAAGCGGCGTGGCGAAATAGAAGTAGGTCCCCCCTTCGCGGTAGTGTTCCACGGGCGGCTCGGGCCAGTCCAGCCCGGCGTCCTCGAAGCCCAGACCGACGAACTCGCTCATGGTGTCGCCGGAATCCTGGATGGCCTGTTCCATTTCCTCGCTCTTCCAGCGGTCGTCGGTGAGGATCGCCACCCGGACCTGCGGGACGAAGGGGCGGACGGCCACCTCGAACCAGCAGTGATCGCCGGCGGCGAAGCGGGTGGCGAGCGTGGATGCGTCCTCCCGATCGAAGCGCCGTCCTGCCCCGTACCGCCCGTCGCGGGCGACGGATGCCTCGACCTCTGCGCGGAACGCCTCGATCCGCCGGCGGGCTTCTTCGTCGAGCGCCATCTAGGCCGCCTCCACCGCGTCTTCCTCCACCACGGTTCCCCGCTCGCGTCCGTCGCGGCGGGGGTCGATCCGGTCCAGGATCCGCCGGCGACACCAGGTGAACGGATAGGTGATCCACCGGTGCAACCGCACATGCCACGGGCGGCGGTAGGAGTCGGCCAGCTCCTGCGGATCGAGCTGATCGGGCCGTGTCCGGCGGCGCAGCTTGATCAGATGATAACGATCCCCGGCCTGGAGCCAGCGGCGCAGCGTCCGCAGGGGCCAAAGCTCTCCGCCCCATCGTCGTGGAAGCCACCAGGATATCTGAAAGTCGAACAGATAGGGCCTGCCGTCGTCGCCGAGGAGGACGTTTTCCGCCTTTTCGAGATCGACGTAGGCCATGCCCCGCTCGTGGATGCGGGCGATCAGCGCGTGCAGGCGGGGGTGGAAATCGTCGGGAACCGGCAGGCCGCGTTGAAGCGGCCGGCCGGGGATGAACTCCCGCACCACGCCCGTCGGACCCCATCGATCGATCAGACGGGGAACACCGTCCACGTCGTCAAGCAAGGTCAAGGCCTGTCGCTCCCGTCTTGCCAGCCAGCGCCCCATCCATTGCAGGGGGATCGGCCCGAACGGAGCGGTGCGGTGCACCTTCAGCACCACCGGTCCGCTCGGTCCTTCGTAGAGGGCGGTGACGGCGAAGAAATCGTCCTTGAACACGCGCCGGCGGATGAAGGGCGTCCCGCGGATTTCGATGCGTTCCGGCAGCGCGGCCCGTCCGAGGGCGTGCAGGAATACCGGTCGCTTCCGTTCGACACCGTTGGCCCGCATGTTCGACCCTTTCCCCTCACCGCCGGCTTGCATTCGCACCGCGCGGATTGTAGCCGGGGGGAAAAAGGTGTCCAATGCGCGGACCGTGAAGTCTCCCGCCCCACGACGCGACGCGCCACCCCGCCC
>CAZNQN010000368.1:1481-2284 GCA_964574925.1 uncultured Phycisphaeraceae bacterium
ACCCCGCCCTTTCGATGAGACGGGTGCAGTGTCGGTCGGTGATCGTGTTCGTCTTTCAGCCTTTATCGTCTTCCTGGCGGTCGTGGTGCTGCGTCCGCTGGTGACGGAGACGTTCGATCCGGCGCCGGATGTATGGACGCAGGCCCTGCACGTCGAAGCCCCGCCCACGCCGCTGCGGACGGTTGTGTTCGACCTGGCGATGCTCGGGGGTCTGCTCCTTGTGCTTGTCGACCGGGCCGTCCAACGCCGCCCGTTTCGCTGGACGGGGCTGGAAGGGGGCGCGGCGCTTTTGCTGATTGCGGGTGTGCTTTCCACGCTTTCCGCGGGGAACAGGCGGCTGGCCGTCAACGGCACCGTCGATTTCCTCGCCACCGTCGGACTGGCCCTGGGACTCGCGCAGGTGCTCGATCGCCGGTGGCGGCGGTCGGTGCTGACGGCCGCCCTGCTCGGGGCGGCGGCGGTGCAGGCGTATCAGTGCGTGGAACAGCGTGCCACCTTCGACGACACCTGGGCGGAGTATCAGCAGATCAAGGACGAATTCTGGGCGGCGCAGGGCGTGGAGCCCGATTCCAACCGGGCGAAACTGTTCGAGCAGCGCATCCGCTCGCGGGAGGCGTCCGGGTTCTTCCCGCACGCCAACATTGCGGGCAGCTACTTTCTGCTGACCGGTTTTGTGGCGCTGGGGGTGGGTCTGGCGACCTGGAGCCGGAGGAAGGGAGGCGGATCGGTGTGGGTGGTGCTCGGGACGCTGCCGCCGCTTGCCGCGATCGGTTGGGCGTTGGGGTTGACCCGAAGCCGGGGGG
>CAZNQN010000368.1:2294-3208 GCA_964574925.1 uncultured Phycisphaeraceae bacterium
GGCGGTGGTGGCGGCCGCCGCCGCGCTCGGCGTGTGGCTGGTGTGCCGGTGGGGGCGGCGCTGGATCGGTCGGCACCGTCGGCGGGCGCTGCACCTGGGGTGGCTCGGGGTGCTTGCCGCCGCGGGAGCCACGATCGGATACGGCCTGGCCCGGGATGCGCTGCCGGGATGGTCGCTGACGTTCCGCTGGCAGTACTGGACGGTTTCGGCGGCCATGATCGCCGATCATCCCCTGGGCGTGGGACGGGAAAACTTCGGGCGGCACTACCTTCGGTACAAGCCCATCGAATACCCGGAGGAAGTGACCAACCCGCACGACCTGTTCGTCCAGGCGGCGGCGGAATGGGGCTGGCTCGGTCTGGCGGGTCTGTGCGGGATGCTGTACGGGGCGTCGAGGCGGATCGTGCTCGGCGGACCGGCAGAGGGCGTGGAGGGAGACGAGGAGCGGCAACGGCTGGGGCGGTTTCTTCGATGGGGGGGCATGGCGGCGCTTTCGGTCGTGATGTTCCTTCGCATCCCGCTGCTGGAATCCCGAGACGTGCATTTCGTGTACTACGTGACGGTCGCGTCGGGCCTCGTCTTCGCCCTGATGTACGCGCTGACGGCGGCGGCGATGCTCGAAGGATCCATGCAGGCGGAACCCAAGCGGCATGCCGAGCCGTGGTTGCGGGCGGCGTGCGCGTTCGGACTGCTCGCGTTCCTGATCCATGACACGATCAACTTCGCCCTGTTCGTGCCGGGAACGCTCACGACGTGCGCGGCCGTCTTCGCCCTGGCGGTCTCGATGAGCGGCGAAACGTCGAAAGAAAACGGCGAAGAACGCGCTGTTGCTTGTGGACATGACTCCGGGCGGGAGGGACCGCTCCCTCACCTGTCTGCGTGCGGGCACGCACAGGCAGGCGGTCGCGGCTCTG
>CAZNQN010000369.1:0-3199 GCA_964574925.1 uncultured Phycisphaeraceae bacterium
ACACGTCTCAGAATCGGAAACCGAAGACGGAGACCCCGGCCGTGGCGCCCAAACACACCAACCGGCTCATCCACGCGACCAGTCCCTATCTGCTCCAGCACGCCCACAACCCGGTGGACTGGTACGAATGGGGGGAAGAGGCCTTTCGCAAGGCGCGAGAGGAGGACAAGCCGATCTTTCTGAGCATCGGGTATTCGGCCTGTCACTGGTGCCACGTGATGGAACACGAAAGCTTCGAAGACGAGGAGGTGGCGGCGTTCCTCAACCAACACTTCGTCAGCATCAAGGTGGACCGGGAGGAGCGTCCGGACCTGGATGAACTCTACATGGCGTACACGCAGGCGCTGACCGGTCACGGAGGTTGGCCGATGAGCGTCTGGCTCACGCCCGACCGCACGCCGTTTCATGCGGGGACGTATTTCCCGCGGGATCAGTTCCTGCAAATGCTGCGGGCGATCGCCGACGCCTGGGAGCATCAGCGGGACAGGGTGCTCGAAGGGTCCACCAGCGCGCGGGACTTCTTCACCCGCTGGGCGACCGGACCGGCGGTCAGCGAGGGGGCGATTCCGCGGGAACAGGTGGACGAAGCAGCCCGACTGCTCGTCCGCTATTTCGATTCGACCCGCGGCGGCATCCCCAGCGGTTCCAACAAATTCCCGCCGAGCATGACCCTGGACTTGCTGCTGCGGGTGCATCGCCGCACGGGGGACAAGTCGATGCTCGACGCGGTGACGCTGACGCTGGACGAGATGGCGCGCGGCGGCATCTACGACCAGATCGGCGGCGGCATCCATCGTTACAGCACGGACCGCGAGTGGCTGGTCCCCCATTTCGAGAAGATGTTGTACGACCAGGCCATGGTCAGCGCCGTCTACCTGGACGCCTATCAGGCGACGGGCAACGAGGACGATGCCCGCACGGCCGCCGACATCTTCGAATACGTTCTCCGCGACATGCGCTCGCCGGAGGGGGCGTTTTATTCCTCACAGGACGCCGACAGCGACGGGTACGAGGGCAAGTACTACATCTGGACCGTCGAGCAGGTGGAAGACGTGCTGGGGAAGGAGGAAGCGAAGCTGTTCTGCGCCTACTACGACGTCACGGAGCGGGGCAACTGGTTCGAGAACCGCGGTCACGCGCCCGCCGGACCGAAGAACATCCTCCACGTGCCCAAACCGCCGGCGGAGTTCGCGCGGCTCCACGGCATGGACGAACAGAGCCTGCGGAAGAAGGTGCGTAGCTGGCGGGCAAAGATGCTGGCCGCCCGGGCCAAGCGCGTGCCTCCCGGCAAGGACGACAAGGTGCTGACGGCGTGGAACGGTCTGATGATCGCCAGTCTGGCGAAGGGCGGTCGGGTGCTGGACGAGCCGCGCTACACGCAGGCTGCCGCCCGCGCCGCCGAGTTCGTCCTCAAACACCTTCGCAAGGACGGGAGGTTGCTGCGCACCTATCGCGCGGGCAAGTCGCGCCTGACCGCCTATCTGAACGATTACGCGTTCTTCGTGGAGGGGCTCATCAATCTCTACGAAGCCACCTTCGACCGTCGCTGGCTGGACGAGGCCCGCGCGCTGACCGACACCTGCATCCGCTACTACTACGACGAGGAGAACGGGGGCTTTTTCTTCACCGCCTCGGACGGGGAACAACTGGCGGCGCGGTCGAAGAACCCGCGGGACGGCGCCATTCCGTCGGGCAACTCGGTGCAGGCGATGAACCTTCTCCGTCTCGCCGTCCACCTGGGACGGAAGGACTACCGGGAGAAGGCGGAATCGATCTTCGGTCTGCTGGCGGGGCAGGCGCGGCAGTCGCCCGCCACCTTCGAGCGGTTGCTCTGTGCGGTGGATTTCTACTACGACCGGGTGCGGGAGATCGCCATCATCGGGGATCCGGAGGCGGCGGACACCAAGGCCCTGATCCGCACCGTCTACGCCCGTTACCTGCCCAACAAGGTGGTGGCGGGGGCGCCCGACCGGGTGGAGGACCCCGACCTTCCCCTGCTGGTCGGGAAGAGGAAAATGGGCGGCAAGGCGACGGCGTACGTCTGTGAGCAGTATCGCTGCAAGCTGCCCGTGACCGATCCCAAGGCCCTCGCCCGATTGCTGGACGAACCGACGCCGTCCGGCGATAAAAAGGGCGGATCGGCGGGCGCCGACAAGACGGGAAGATGAAACCGACGGTGCCGCCCGGCCGATCGAACGCCGAAGGGAGATGAGACGACCCGACGGGCGGTTCAGGAAGCGAACCGCCCCACGAGGTCCGGAACGAACGACCATGATCCATAGGCGGGTGATGCGATCGGGGATCGGCTGGGGGGTCGCGCTGGCGCTGCTCTGCGGGCAAAGCGGGCTGCCCCCGAGCGACGACCCATCGCATGGTGACGGGAAACAGAAGAAACCGGAGATGAAGGAGGTCCACGTGGTGGACGTGGATCTCAGCGGTCTGTTGCGGGCGACGAACGTTCGGGAACGTCCCACGGCCGAGGAGCTTCTCAAGGCCCTGCGGGCCCGCCGGCCTGAACGTCCCCTCATTCCGCCGGTGGAGGGGCTGCGTCCGCGCGGTCCGAAGCTCCAGCCGGAAGGAACGCTGCTGGTCGATCGCGCGGGTCGCCTGCATCATGACGGATCGTGGTGGTGGTTGACGTTCACCGACGGCCGCCCGCCCGAACGGATGAAACTGCTCCCCAACGGGGCGCTGGATGTGATGGTGAGCAGCGCGACCTCCGGCGCGGGCGACCGGTTCATCATTTCCGGTGAAGTCACCGTGTTCGAAGGGGAGAACTACCTTTTCGTGCGGGGCGTCCGCCGGGATCGAAAGGATACGTCTCCGTCGCTCGAATCCTCCGCCGCGAACGAAGACAATCAGGCCGCGGCCCGCGCGACGGCGGAGACACCGCAAATCGATGGGGAGGCACAGGCCGCGGAGAGCAGACCCGCCGTGCCCGCCGGATCGGCCGAGGACGTGCTGGCGGCCATGCGGCGGCAGACGCCGCCGGAAGTGTTGATTCCGGGCTCGACGCCGGAGGAGGATGCAGACGCCGGCGGTTCGCTCTTTTTGCTGCCGGAGGGGACGCCGCTGATCAACCGGGCGGCCCGGCTGACCCGCAAGGGGAACTGGTGGGCGTTGACCTTCGAGGCCGACGACCCGGACCATCCGGAACCGCCCATCCGCGTCCTGCCCAACCGGAAGCTCGAAACGATGG
>CAZNQN010000370.1:0-3194 GCA_964574925.1 uncultured Phycisphaeraceae bacterium
CCACCAACATGATCGGCGTCTGTGAGGCCCTGTTGTACGGCTACAAGGCCGGACTGGACCTGCCCACGGTGATGAAGTCCGTCGCCGGCGGCGCGGCCGGAAGCTGGTCCCTGTCCAACCTCGGCCCCCGAATCATCGACAACAACTTCGACCCGGGCTTCTTCGTCGAACACTTCATCAAGGACATGGGCATCGCCCTGCAGGAGGCCAAACGCATGCGGCTCGCCCTGCCCGGCCTGGCCCTCGCCCATCAGCTCTACATCGCCCTGCAGGCCCAGGGCCACGGCCGCGACGGCACGCATGCCCTCCAACTGGCCCTTGCGCGACTCTCCGGCATCGACTGGACGAACCGCTGAGCCCCGCCGCGGGTCCGCCTCGGCACGCATCGACCCACTTGATCGAGGAAACCGCACCATGGCGCGAAAAGGTGAGCAGTTCGCCGGCCTCACCGTGGCCCTGATCACCCCCTTCCGCAACGGCGCCGTCGACGAAGACGCCATCCGCAGGCTCGTCGATTTCCACGTCGAGCAGGGAACCGACTGCATCAGCCCCTGCGGAACCACCGGCGAAAGCCCCACCCTCACGCACGAAGAGCACGAACGCGTCATCGCTCTCGTCTGCGAGCACGCGGCCGGACGCATCCGCGTCATGGCCGGAACCGGCTCCAACAGTACCCAGGAGGCCATCCGGCTCACGCGGTTCGCCAAGCAGGCCGGAGCCGATGCCGCCCTGATGGTCGCGCCCTACTACAACAAGCCCACGCAGGAAGGTTTCTATCGGCACTTCGCCGCCGTCGCCGAAGCCGTCGACCTGCCCATCGTGCTGTACAACATCCCCGGCCGCACCGCCAGGAACATGGAACCGGAAACGATCGCCCGACTGGCCGAAATCCCCAACATCGTCGCCATCAAGGAATCCACCGGCTCGATGGACCAGGCCTCGCAGATTCTCGTCTCCTGCGACCTGACGTTGCTCTCCGGCGACGACAGCCTCACCCTGCCCCTGATGGCCATCGGTGGTAGCGGCGTGGTCTCGGTCGTCGGCAACATCGTGCCCGCCGACGTCCAGGCAATGATGGCCGCGTTCCGCGACGGACACGTCCAGGAAGCACAACGCTGGCATGCCCGCCTGTTCCCGCTGTGCCGCGACATGCTGGGCCTCTCCACCAATCCCATCCCGATCAAGGCCGCCATGGCGCTGCTCGGACGCGACACCGGCGAAGTCCGCCTGC
Source organism: uncultured Phycisphaeraceae bacterium (assembly GCA_964574925.1). Taxonomy (GTDB): domain Bacteria; phylum Planctomycetota; class Phycisphaerae; order UBA1845; family UBA1845; genus CAZNQN01. The sequence continues at coordinate 1,232 of CAZNQN010000370.1, forward strand.
CCCTGACGCCGCTCTCCGACGCCGAACGCGAAAAGCTCCGCACCTCCCTCCGCAACTACGGGCTGCTCGACTGAACACCGCCCGGCACGTCCACCGCCGACGCCACACCGTTGCGACCGCCCTCGCGGCACGCACTGGAGCCTCTCCGCCGGCGCGTTACACTTCACCCTGCCGGCACGCGCCTTCCGCGCTCCGCGCAATCTTTCACCGCCGGTGTCGCCACCGCGCGGCCCGTACACGACCCAGGGCCCCCGTACGCCGGACCGCCCCGCATTCCAGCTCGAAGGGATAAGCACGTGGTTCGCTTCGGCCGCAACAACAACGACGACCAGTACTACGACGAGGAAGAACAGCGCGAACTGGTCGCCTTCAAAGGCGCCCTCAACGAAGCACAGGTCAATCTCAAACCGCATGCCAAACTCGTCCGCGCCGGCCTGCCCGTCGCCAAGGAAATCGTCACCGACGCCCTCGAACGACACGCCGAAACCGTCAAGGTCGTCCCCAAAGGCCCCGGGTGGATCGTCGGACTGATGATCGACGGCGTCCCCTACCCGCTCACCAGACTCTCCAAACCACGCGGTATGGCTCTCGTCCAGATCCTCAAGCTCCTCTCCGGCCTGGACGTCCAGAACCGCACACAACCACAGAAAGGCGGCGTCCACGCGGAACTGGCCGACAAGAAATACATCGTCCGCGTCAAGACCACCCCCGTCGCCGGCGGCGTCGAACAACTCACCATCGACATCCAGGACCCCACCTTCAAACTCGACAAACCCGAGGACTTCGGCTTCCCCGAACACCTCAAACGAAAGGTCCGCGAATGGACCCAGCAGAAACAGGGCGTCCTCGTCGCCTGCGGACCGCCCGGAAGCGGCGTCACCAGCATGTCCTTCTGCCTGGTCCGCTGCGTCGACGCCTTCATCTATTCCGTCTTTTCCCTCCGCGACACCGAGGGGCGCGACGCCATCGGCGTGGCCCCCTTCGAGGCCAACCCCGAAGACGACTTCGACGCCACTGTCATGAGAATCGTGCGCAAGGAAGGCGACGTCCTCTGGGTCGGCTCACTCAATGACCCACAGCTCGCCAAGGACGTCTTCCGCAACGCGGACAAGATCGCCTTCATCACCGAAATCAACGCCCCCGATCCGCCCACCGCCGTCGCCAAACTCGTCGCCACCGTCGGCGTCGAACCCGTCTGCCAGCACCTCCGCGCCGTGTTCATGCAGAAACTCATCCGACAGCTCTGCCCCAAGTGCAAGGAAGCCTACCGCCCGCACCCCAAACTCCGCCAGAAACTCGGCCTCACCAGCGCCACCACCGTCCTGTACCGCCAGTTCCTCCCACCCGACCCCGAAGACGAAGAAGCCATGCAGACCTACGAACCCTGCCCCGAATGCAACGAACTCGGCTACCGCGGACGCGTCGCCATGTTCGAAATGCTCGAACTCACCGATGGCATCAAGGAAGTCCTCCGCACCAACCCTACCCCCGCCGCCATCGCCGCACGCGCCCGCGAAGAAGGCCAGCCCACACTCCACAAGGACGGCATTCGCCTCGTCGCCGAAGGCAAAACATCCCTCGAAGAACTCCAACGTGTCTTCAAGGCCCGCAAATGAACCACCACCCTCACTCCCGGACCCCTACTCCAACGCACGCCGCACCCGCGCTGTATGGGATGCGATCTTCGGGCGTGAGACGACACTCCCGCCCCCCATTTCAGCGCACGCCGCGCCCCCATCCGGCACATTCCGCCCGGATGCGCGACACCCACGAGCGCCGCTGGCCCCGCCGCCCGTTTTTCCGAACCTCCCCCGCCAATCGCCCGAAACTCGTAACCCCATATCTCACAACCACTTGCAAAATCGGCCGATTTGAGGTTCGTAAATTTCGCAACATCTTGCCACAAAGAGACTTGCGCCCCGACAGGGGGAGGGGGTGGGTACCTGAACATGCACACAGACCC
>CAZNQN010000371.1:0-3183 GCA_964574925.1 uncultured Phycisphaeraceae bacterium
ATCTCAAGGAGGGCGATCCGGATTATCCGGTCATCGTCGACGCCGGCGTGGGCACCGCTTCCGACGTGACCATCGCCATGGAACTGGGCGCCGACGGCGTGCTGCTCAATACCGGCATCGCCGGCGCGAAACATCCGGTGCGGATGGCCGAGGCGATGGCCCACGCCATCGAGGCGGGTCGACTCGCCTACCTCGCCGGACGCATCCCGCGCAAGCGCTACGCCTCCGCCTCCTCGCCGGAGACGGGAGTCATCACGCCCTCGCGTACGCCCGCATAGGCTATTCCGAGCGGTCCGGCCGCGTCCCTCCTGGAAACCCACGCCGAGGGCCGACTCCATCCGTCGCAAGCGTCTCTCAGGATGATGGACCGCTCCGTTTCCCGTCGGGGCCGGGAGGAGGGTGCCGTCGTATCGCGCGGGTTTCAACTCCACGGCTCGGAACAGAAGGAGACACGTGATCGAAGAGGGCGGGGGCAGGCCTGCGGTTTCAGGGAACGGGTTTGTGGTCGGGTCGATCGTGATGAATGGAGGCGGGGGGAATCGAACCCCCGTCCCGCGACGGCTCCGGATGGGTATCTACGTGCGTAGTCGGTCGTTTGCATCTCGGGCTTCGCCGCGCCGACCGACAGGCTCGGCGTCGCCCCAGTCCGACGGTGGGTTCGCCGAGGCGCGGTCGGACGTCACGCCCCGGCTAGCCCGCTGCTCGACGCCTTGCGGGATCGCGGGCCTCTCCCGCTCGGCGGGCTACCTGCTGTTAGGCAGCCATGGCAAGCTGCGTGTTGCCATGTATGGTTTCGTCAGGTGTTTAACGAGGCCCCCTGACAACCTCGGCACGCACCCCATCCTTCGTCTCGCCCGGTCGAATCCTTTCGCCCCCGAAGCTCCGAAAGATGGATTCCGCAGATCGACAACCCGGCCCGCAGGCCGGTCGACTTGACACCCTCATTATACGACCCGGACAGGAAATCGGCAAACCGACCGGGCGATTCCAGCGGCAGGAGAGGGGAAACGTTCAGCCCCGCGCCGCCTGACGGTCGATGAAAGAGGAAGGCCGACCAAGGACCGGCCCCGGAGACGACCGTCATGGCGCGAGTGCTGGTGTTCAGCGGCGGAGGGATCAAGGCGGCGGTGGCGGCTGCCCGCTACGCGGCGGACCACGAACTGATCCTGCTCCACACCGATTACGGTCAGGCCGGCGCCCCGCTCGAATTCGACGCCCTTGAGCAACTGGCGGCTTCGTTTCCCCGCGCACGCGCGATCCGCATCCCCCTGCCCGATATCGCCCGGCTGCGGGAATCCACCGGCCCGGCTTCCGGTTCTCGCGGCGCCCTTTCGCCCGTGGTTTTGCAGGGGCAGTTCTGCGTGATTCTGGCTGCCGGGATCCAGCAGGCGTTGCGCGAAGGCTCCACCCTCCTCGTCACCGGATTGTCTTCCAAGTGCAGTGCCGCCCACCTCGGGCTACCCGGTGTGGAGTCCGCCTCCGACACGCTCCGCGAGTTCCTTCACGCTTATCAGGTGATGACGGAGGTGCTCCACCCGGCCGGCAAACCGTTGCAGATCACCTCGCCGCTGATCGACCTCACCTATCCGGAGATCCTCAAGCTCGGTCACCGGCTGGGCGTCCCCTTCGAGAAGACGCGCACGTGCCTCTCCCGCCGCGCCGCGCCGTGTTTCCGATGCGATCCCTGCCGCCGGCGGGCGGAAGCGTTCCGCGAAATCGGCCGGCCGGACCCGCTCCAGAGCACCGCACCGCAAGTCGCGGAAACATAAACTTTCCATCGAACCGCAGGCTTCAGTCCGCGCGATCTTCCACAAATCGTCGCTTCTTCCCACTTCGGCGTATGCGGACATGACGGAGAGCGTTTCACGCATCGACCGACCCGCGATTCCCATCGCGCCTGGATTCGAACCGGTCGATCACCGCACAAGCTGTCGTGTCGCTCCAGACGTTCACGGAAGTGCGGTACATGTCCAGCACGCGATCGACGGCCAGGATGATCCCCACGTACTCCACCGGCAGACCGACGGCTCGCAGCACGACGAACATCATCACCGTCCCCGCATGGGGGATGCCGGCTGCCCCGATGCTCGCCAGCAGCGCCGTGATCGCCACGATGATCTGCTGGGCAATCCCCAGTTCGTGCCCGGTCACCTGAGCGATGAAGAGGACGGCGACGGCCTCGTACAATGCCGTTCCGTCCATGTTGATCGTCGCTCCCAGCGGCAAGACGAACGATCCGATCCGGTTGTCGATGCCCGCCCGCTCCTCCACACAGGTGAGCGTCAGCGGCAGCGTCCCATTGCTGCTGGCGGTGCTGAACGCCGTCAGCAGCGCGGGCGAAACCGATTGAAAGTACGCCCACGGCGACCGCCGTGCCAGCAGCAGACAGATCAGCGGCAGCGTCACGAACGCATGGATCGTCAGTCCGACGGCGACCGTCAGCACATACCACCCCAGCGCCCGGAACACCTCCACTCCGCTGCCCGCCGCCGCGAAGAGCATAAAGCCGAGCACCCCCACCGGGGCGGTGCGGATGATCAGCATCGTCATCCGCATCATCACGTCGAACGCCGCCTCGAAAAACTTCGTCAGCAGCTTCCCCCGCTCGCCGCCCACCAGCGTGATGCACATCCCGAACAGCAGGGCGAAGAAGATCACGCCGAGAACGGATCGATTCGACGGATCGGCCATCGCCGCGATCGGGTTCGACGGAATCAGTTGGAACACCTGGTTCCACAGCGTCGTCCCCACGTTTTGCTCCTCGGCCGCGGGAAGCGCGTGCGTCGTTTCCGGCCCGACGTCGAGCACCTTCAGATCGACGTTCCGCCCCGGCTGGATCAGATTGAAGATCACCATGCCGGTGACGATGGCGATCAGACTGGTGGAGAGGTAATAGGCAAGCGTCCGGCCTCCCATCCGGCCCAGCCCTTTGAGGTTGCCCGTTCCCGTCACGCCGGTGATCAGCGAGGTGAAGATCAGCGGCACGACGATCATGGAAAGCAGGCGGAGGAAGATATCGCCGACGCCCTTGCCGTAGCGGGCGACGGTGTCCGGCCAGGCCGCTGCGATCGTCCCATGCGCGGCCAGCATGTTCAGCGGCAACCCCACCGCCGCCCCCGCCACCATGGCGATCAGAATCTGATGATGCAGCTTGAGCCTCATGACCGGCGGAGTCTACGACAT
>CAZNQN010000372.1:0-3182 GCA_964574925.1 uncultured Phycisphaeraceae bacterium
GTGTCCGACCACGGCCACGGCAGCCTGGAAGGCAAGGTCCAGCCGAACCTCCTGCTCGCCCGCTGGGGATACCTCAAGCTGAATCCCGCCGCCCAGGGGACCGTCCGCCTGCGGAAGCTGATCGCAAAGCGGTTCCGCCGACGGACGACGCGCTCCGGCGAGCTGGGCGAGGAACTGGCCGTCGATTTCTCCCGCACCCGTGCCTGCGTGATGCACGCGGGCATGGCCGGCTTCCTCTATCTCAACCTCCAAGGCCGCCAGCCGAATGGAATCGTCCCTCCGCAAGAGTACGAACGTCTCCGCGACGAGCTTCGCCGGCGCTTCCTCGGTCCCGAATGCCGCGTCACCGATCCCGCCGGCCGGACCGTCCCCCTCTTCACCGCCGTGCACAAGCCGGAGGAGTTGTACGGCTGCACGCGCGAGCATCGCCCCTGGCTGCCCGACCTGATGCTGATCCCGCATGAAGCGCTGGCGGTGGTGCGGAAGATCCGCGGGCACCAGCCCGTCCGCTGGCTTCCCTACCGCCGGATCGAGGGCACCCATCGCCCCGAAGGCATCCTGATCGCCGCCGGTGGCGGCATCGCCCGCCGCGGCGGCATCGAGGCCCATATCGTGGATTGCGCCCCGACCATCCTGGCCCATCTGGGCATCCCCGTGCCCGAGGACATGGAAGGGCGGGTCATCGACGAACTGTTCGAATCACCCCCCGCAGTGCAACGGGCGGCGGTGGGCAGGCAGGCGTCTGCGACCTCGCCCCCGCCGGAAGAGGTCTACTCCGAAAAGGATCTGCAACGCATCACGGAGCGTCTTTCGGACCTGGGGTACCTGGAGTAGCCGCGTTTTTCCCGAGGGGGTTCCAGTTTTCCGGCTTCGTCTCCGGCGGTCGCGGAGCGCCGATCCGTTTCCAGAACGCATCCGCGAGAGCGTCCCAAAAGGCCGCGCTCGTCGTCGCCAGCGGGTGAATGCGCCTTCCCTCGATGAAAATCGTCGGCGTCGCGTGTACGCCGTAGGTCTGCGCCAGTCGGATGTCCTCCTCCACCCGTTTGCGCACCTCCGGAAGATCCATCGTCACCCGCAGTGTCTCGGGCTTGACGCCGATCAGGGCCGCCAGCGCCTCCACGTCGTACGTCCGCCCCCGGTGCCCGGCGCGTTGAAGCCGGAACAATTCGTCGTGGACCTTCCAGAACGCCTCCCGCCCGCCCAGGATGCGGGCGGCCTCAGCCAGCCGCGACGCCTCGCACGCCCCCGCATGCACCGTTCGCATCACCAGCGGATTGCATTCGGCGTCCAGCGGATAATGCTTGTAGATGAGTTTGAGCCGTCCGCCGAACAGTTTCTGCGCCTCTCCTTCGAAGAACCGCGCGAAGCGGGCGCACATCGGACACTGGAAATCGCTGTAGACCACCACGTCGAGGACTGGTTCGTCCCGCGCGGCCCTCGTTTTGAAGGGATCGTCCGGACGGATCAGGATCTCCTGCTGCGGAGACGACGCCCAGAACCGCATCAACTGCTTCGGATCCTGACGCAACGTCTTGACCTGAGCGATGCACCGCTGGAGCAGCGCGCCCGTCTGCTTCGCTACCATCGCCCCGTACTGCCCGCGATGCCCGTAGACCGCCAGCGCGATCACCGCAAGCGTCGCCAGCACTCGCCAGACCGACGGCCCGGCAGACGTTCGCTCCGTCCTCTCGTCGGCGGGCGTTTCGGCTTCGCCCTCGACGGGTTCGACCGGCTGAACCGGCGGCTTCCACGGCCACAGGAGCACCAGCCCCACCGCGATCAAAGCGTTGAGGATGTGCGTCGCCAGACACCACGGACACCACGCCTCCAGCTCGGTGAACATGATGCGGGTGAGCTGGATGGAGGCGATCAGTCCCGCCGCCGCCAGCAGCAGCGGAATCAAATGGATCCACCGCCACCGTCGCGAAGGACGACCGATCCCCGCCACCCAGATCCCCAGCGCCGAATAATAGAGCAGCCCGTACAGGGCGACGGGCGTGTGCGGTCGGCCGGGAGGCTCCCCCTCCCGCTTGGGCGGGAAGTAGCTGTAGGGGCTTTCCAGCACGGCCTGACAATCCGCCCCGCCCGCCTCCTCCGAGGCCGCCCGGCAGCCGGCATCGAACCACGCCGAGCCGGACGAACCCGTCACGTGCTTCGCCAGCAGCTTGTAGCTGATCACCGCCGCCGCGAGACACAGCAGGAACGTCACCGCCTGGATGGTCCGAACCCGGGCCGACTGCATCGTCCGTACCCCCATAGAGAAAATCGCCGGCTCTTTCCTTACCGCAAACGGGGCCCGTGTCCAGCCGGTTCGAGGCGGGCGTCTTTCCGACCACCATCCTGCCGCTCCTTCACACCGGCAGGCAACGTTTCACAAGCGCGGCCCCGTTTGGCCGCGACGGCAAGCGACCGGATCGCCTCGTCGAGGTTGATTCCCCGCCCGGTTGCGGGCACGATGATCCCCGTTGGCAGGCGGTCGGGCGTGGTCAGGCGGTAACGGCGAGTGCGAACCGGATCGGGCAACCGTGGGGTGATGTCGATCGCGGTGCTGGGCGTCTGCGCGGTCCCGCTGTTCGCCCAGCTCGCCGCCGAGCAGCGAACCCCCGCCTCCGTCGTCCAGCGCCAACGCGCCCTCGAACAGCGCCTGCGCGAAGAGTTCGAACAGGAGATCGGCCCGGCGGGGCGGACCCTCTTCGACTGGGGCGGCTGGTACAGCTCGTACCTGTTTCTGTTCGACGACGGCGTGGAGAGCTCGCGCACCCTCCGTCGCCACGATCTTCGCCTGTGGGGACGGCTGACCTGGGACGGCGGCGCCCACGAACTCTACGCCCGCGGACGGCTCAGCCTGCTGGACTTCAACGCCGGAGATGCCTTCAACGGCAACGAGGACGACATCGAAGGTCCCAACCTCGAACGCGGCTACTACCGCTTCCACTGGGGACGATGGAAGGCGGCCCGCGGCCAAGCCACCGAGTTCGACGTGATCCTCACGGCCGGGCGCGATCTCGTGCAGGTCGGCAGCGGGCTGGCCCTGGCGATCCCCCTCGACCATGTGGACGTGCGGCTCGGATACCGGGCTTTCGAGCTGCGCGGCTTCTGGGGGCGGACCGTCGGCAGCATCCCCGACGTGGATCTGTCCCGCAGCGCCACCCGCACCCACCGCGACTTCGCCGGCGTGCAAC
>CAZNQN010000373.1:0-3177 GCA_964574925.1 uncultured Phycisphaeraceae bacterium
TGGTGGGGGTTCCGGTTCCGGTGGATCCCTTAAAGGCTGACGCCTGCACGCCGGTCAGCGACGACCGGTCGTTGATGGCGGTGACGATGTCGGCGACGGAGGTTCCCGAGGCGAAGCTGAGGATTTCGCTGCCGAATTCGCCTCGGATCTGGATGGTGGTGCTGTTGCCCAGTGTGCCGTTCCGCTCGGTGGTGCTGGTGGAGGTCGTTCCGCCGAGGACGCCGCTGATCAGGGCGCGGGTGGAGGCGGTGACCCGCGTGATGTTGACCTGGCGGAAGGCGCCGGGGGCGATCTTGGCGCTGTTGATCGAGACCGAAGAGATGTGGTTGAGCGCCGCTCCGGTCGGTTCGTTGATGTTCACGCCGGAGGTCGTGAAGTCCAGCGATCCGTTCAGGAGTTTCTTCTCGCCGAAGGCGGTGGCTTCCGCCAGTCGGTTGATGGAGGCGAGGATGGAGTCGATCTGGAGCTGGTTGGCGGCGACCTCTTCGTCCGTGAGCCCCGCCTCGTTGGCCGTCTGGTCGATGAGGTTCTCCAGGTCCAGCAGGAGGGAGCTGATTTCCTGCAGCCCGCCCTCGGCGACGGCGACGATGGTGTCGGCGCGGTTGGCGTTGTCGACGGCGGTCTGAATCGCCCGCACGCTGGAGCGCAGCGTTTCGGAGGCGATCAGCCCGGCGGGGTCGTCCTTGCCGGAGTTGATCCGCAGCCCGGTGCTGAGCCGCTCGAGCGCCTGGTTCAAAGACGCGTTGTTGATGCCGAGGGCGCGCCGCGCAATCAGAGATTCGACATTGGTGTTGATTCGACTCATCGGGTTCGTGCCTCCCAACGCGCCGGGGAACCGGTTCCGTTTCGGTCTCCCTCGGCGGTGTCGTCGACGGTCAGGTCGACGACGGGCTCGTACTGACCGGATCCCGCCGTGGCGTCGTCGCCGGTGTGCAGGGGTCAGGATCCACGGCCTCAATCCTCCGGTTCGAGTTCGCAACGATCGGTCGGGCGCCCCGTCGGGCGCCCGCCGTGTTCCGCCTTTCCGCCCGCGTTTCGGCGATCGTTTCGCGGGCAGGCGGTACCGGCGACAATTCCAGAATCGTCGCGAGGATAAAGGGCCTTTAGTACATTCGGACGTGTGCGCGCAACACTTTTCGGTACGTTGCGCCGTGACGGTTTCCCGTCGATTCCGATAAGCCGATCGCCTCTTCCGCGGTGCGCGCAGCCGGGGATGTTACCGGACAATTCGATCCTGCGCCGCGGGGCGGAGACGTCGTTTTTTTCTTTGTCTTTCCTCACGCGCGAACGGGCGAAAACGTGCATCGGCACCCAGTGTTTTGCGCGCGGGTAGGACGCGGAGAGGAGGGCACGGATGCAATGGGAGGGATCTACGCCTCGGCGGCGGCGAGGTGTTCCTGGAGACCCTTGGCCACCAGCGCGTAGACGTCGCTGGGGATGACGTCGATGCGCAGGGCGTCGGCCAGTTCCTCGATGTCCGATTCGATGGTCGGAAGCAGATCCACGAGCGTGGGCGTGTCCACGCCGGCGAACGCGGCCGCGTCGATGCAGACCTGCGCCGCGACCTGCGCATCGTTGACTTCGCAGAGCATCTTGGCGACGCGGTGCCCGCTCTGGATCATGCGGGCGATGACGCCCTCCTGATCTTCGCCGGGCTCGGGGGTGTCGTAGAGGCGCACGGCTTCGGTGACCTCGGGCGGCAGCGACCAGTGCGCCAGGACCATGGCGGAGACCTGGGCATGGCTGACGCCGACGGCGGCCTGTTCCTCCTCCGGTGTGAACGGCTGACCGTGGGGCGCGAAGCGCTGGACGATCGGCTCGTATTCGGCGGGAAAGGCTTCGGTCAGAATCGGGATTCCGATGGCCGCCAGCAGGGCCCCGATGGAGGCTTCGTCGCGGTGGCGGGGGATGACGTTGGCGGAAAAGTGCGACGCCACCACCGACGCCGCCAGGCAACGCCGCCAGAAGTAGCTCATGTCCAGCCCGTGCAGTTTTTTCTTGGCGATGGCGTCCACCAGGTAACGGCCCAGCAGCAGGGAGCGCACCCGCTTCGGTCCCAGCAGCGTCAGCGCGTGTTGCAGGGAGACGACCTTGTTGCGGACGCCGAACAGGGCGGAGTTCGACAGGCGGAGGATCTCGCTGACCGTTCCCGGGTCGGCGGAGAGCACCCGCACCAGATCGCGGTATTCGAAGTTCGGATCCTGCATGATCTCCAGGAACCGGGTGACGACCTGGGGCATGGAGGGGACGGCTGCGGACCGCTTGATCGTTTCGAGAATGTCCTGGTTCATTCGAGGTTCCCCGCTCTGGTGGCGCGCAGGCTCCGAGGCGGGCGCGCCGACGCATCGTTCCCATCGGCGAGGCGAAGCGGTCGAATTAGCACCCCCCGGCGATCGGCGAACGGTTCAGGGAATTCACCGTGTCGGCACCCGTCCGCGCCCGGCTTCGGACATCCGATAACGGTTGACGCGTCGAGGGCGGTGGGGTAGGTAAACGGGCAGTCGCTGGGTGTGCCTGCCGGGAGGGCGGGCTGAGAGGAAAGCCTTGGAACCTGATCAGGGTCGCGCGGAGTCGAGGGAACGGCTCGAGGCGGCTCCTGCGTAGGGAAGCGACGGGGTCGATGCATCTCCCTGCCGATCATCCGGTTCCCATGAAGCGGCGGTCGCCGACTGCGCGGACCGTAGCGCGAAGGAAGGTGTGACCATGTCTGACGATGCTCGCAAGACCTCTTCGGTTTCGTCCGTGACGGTGACGACCGGTGCGTTGCCCGGTTCGCGCAAGGTCTACGTCCGCGGGCAAAGGTTTCCGGACGTTCGCGTGCCGATGCGCGAAATCCGCCTGACCCCTTGCGCGCCGGGTGAAGAGCCGGCCGAGGGGTATCCGGAATCCATCACGCTGTACGACACCTCCGGACCCTACACCGATCCGGAGGCGACGATCGACGTGCGGAACGGGCTGCCGCCGCTGCGACTTTCGTGGATCCGGGCCCGCGGCGACGTGGAGGCGCAGTCGTCGGCTGCGAAGGTGGAGGGGTTCCCGGCCTCTGCGCGGCGAACCGTGCTTCGTGCCAAGCCCGGCGCCAACGTCACCCAACTGCACTACGCCCGGCAGGGGATCATCACGCCGGAGATGGAGTTCGTCGCCATCCGGGAGAATCAGCGTCGTCAGCGCCTGCGG
>CAZNQN010000374.1:0-3164 GCA_964574925.1 uncultured Phycisphaeraceae bacterium
AATTTCCCGTGCGGGCAGGCGGCAGGATGGCCTGCGCCGTCGCCGTCAGACCCAGTACCCACGCAAGACCTCCGGCTGTGATCCGAGCTGCGGGCTTCATCCCGTGCGAGGTCGCGGTACGCCGTCCGCCGCCACGGGACGAACGACCGGCCCACACTTTCGAAAAACGCACAAGCATCGATCCGACGCGCATGATGATCCCTCCCACCGGAACGGGCTTCGGGCCCGGCGATCGCTCCTGTCCACCGGGGAGCGACCCGACCCCGGTGCTGCGTATTTTATCGCGCCGGCTACCGCCGAAGAAACCCATCTCGGCGGGGCCCTCCAGGCCTTGGAAGGGGCGGTCACCGGAAGACGGTGTCTGATGGGCGGATCGTGGATGTCCCGTTTTGTGTTCCGGGTCGCGGGCGTGGAGCCTGTGTGATGCAGCGGAATGCCGTCCGCATCCGGGGAGAATCGGCCCGGTACATTCCGAGGAACGTTCTAAAAGACGAGCGGTCGGGCAGCGGAAAACCGCCGCCCGACCGCTGGAAATCGGTCTTGCGCCGCGACGACGGATCAGTCGTCGTTTTCCGTCTCGTCGTCGTTGTCGGGACTGAGCCCGACGGGCGTCGCGACGGCCGTGGCTTGATTGCCCGCGGCATCCGTGCAGGTGACGATGAGCTGGACGTTCGTCCCTTCAACTTCCAGCTTCCCGTTCTCCATTTCGATCTCACATTTGTTTTCTTTTTCCAGCTCGATTTCGATGAGCTGGCCGGCCGGAACGGGAAAGCTCTGTGTCCCGCATTGGATGACCGCGGACAGGGTGGTGCCGCCTGCGCATCCGGTCACGCCGTCACAATTGTCCGCACAGGAGGCCTCGACGACGAACATCCCTTCGTCGTCATCGAAATCCAGGCTGCCCTCTTTGTCTCCGTCGCCGATCAGGGTCAGACCGGCCGTCGCCACCGGCGGGGTCGTGTCCTGCACGGTGATGGACTGCGAGGCGGAGGTCGTGTTGCCGCAGGCGTCCGTTGCCGTCCACGTCCGCGTGATGACCGAGCCGACGGGGCAACCGGGCGGCGTCGTCTCCGTCAGCGCGACGGTCGGCGCGGCGTCGCAATCGTCGGAGGCGGTGACGGTCGCCGGCGGCGGAACCGCGTCACACTCGACGATCGCGTCCGCCGGGACGCCGGAGAGCACCGGCGGCATGGTATCGACCACGGTGATGATCTGGTTGCAGGTCACGTTGGCCGATCCGTCGCTGGCCGTCCAGATGCGGGTGATCGTTTCCGTGTCGCCGCATCCGGGCGTGCTGAGGTCGGCGAAAGAGACGGTGACGGTTCCGCACCCGGAGGCCGTCGCCTCGCCGGTGTTGGCGGGGCTGGTGTCCGCCGGGCACTCGAGGGTCACATCGGGCGGACAGGTGATGGCCAGTGCTCCGCCTCCCGCCACCGACACCCGCGCCACGTAGATGCCGAAATCGAGATTGCTGAACTGGGCGAGGAACGCCACGTCGTTGGCGGCGTTGAGACCGCGATAGCCGCCCGCCCGGGCCGGACCGTCCTGATAGACGCTGAACTTCTGCGTCCCCGGTCCGGTGAAGCTGCCGCCGAGCACCGTCGAGGAAGTCACGCTGTCGGCGATCCGGTTGAGCGTCCCTTCGCACGCATCGAAGAAGTACAGTCCGCGCAGCGGACCGCCCACCTCATCGACGCCGGTGGCGGCAAAAACCATGTGACCGGCATCGCTGACCGCGGCACTGAGTCCGTCGTCGAAGGCGATCAGTCGCGCGGGCGGCGCCAGACCCGGCGGGACCGTATCCCGGGCCGCCAGCTCGCTTGGCGGAGTGCCCGTGGCGTCCGAAACGTACAATCCCTGGTCGTTGACGATGCCGCTGTTGGCGATGCGGGCGAAAAAGGCCATCTGCCCCGCCGCGTTGATCGGGCCCAGGAACAGCGAATCGAAGGTCGAGCCGATCGGTCGGTTGGGGACGGCGATTCCGCCCAGGGTGTCCACGATGCGGGTCAGCGTCCCCGAGGGATCGACCGCATACAGTCCGGACGAAAAGCTGACCACATTCGTCAGTTCGTTGCGGAAGACGACCACGCCGGCATCGTTGATGTCCTGATCGGTGAAGTTGTCGCCGAACTGGGCCGTCCCGCCCGGCGCCGTCTGGAGCCGAAACGCCCGTGTGTCCGGCGGACTGCTGCCGTCCACCGGGACGGTGAACACGCCGCCGCGAAAACTGGGCGCCGGACCGAGCGATCCGCGGAACGCCACGATGCCTGCGGCGTTGAGCGATATCTCCGGCCGCACGTCCCGGAACGCCCCCGGTGTCCCCGGCACGTTGGTGGGCGTGACCGTTTCCAGCCCGTCCGCCAGTCGGACCACCGGACCGCCCGCCACCGTCGTCCCGTAGAGTCCGCTCGTCCCCAGGGCGTTGAAGCGGGCGAAGAACGCCACCTGTCCGGCGTCGTTGAGGGCAGCCAGCGTCAGACCGTTCAGGCTCGACGAGAGCAGGGCGTTGTTGAAGTTCTCGAACAGCGCCCCCCCGCCGCCCGGCGCTGCGTCGCCGGTATCGGCCAGCTTGACGATGGGGCCGCCGGTCGTCTTGACGGCGTAGAGTCCCTCACCGCCGCTGAACGAGGCCCGGAACACCACGTCCCCCGCGTTGTTGAGCAGCGGCGCTCCGAAATCCAGGAATCTCGTCCCCGCCGGCTGGCCGGGAACGGGAAACGTCGGGTTTCCCGCAGAGTCGGTGGTCGTATCCACCAGCACCGCCAGCGGAAGCCCGGGACGCTTGACGTAGATCCCCTTGGCCTCCCCGAAGTTGAAATCCGTCGCCGAGGCGCTTCGCGCCCGGAAGACGATCTCTCCGGCGTCATTGACGGCCGGGGGACGCAGGAACGATTCCCCCCAGAACACGAACGCCGCCGAACGCCCGGGAACCGGGTCGCCGCGGCGGGCGACCGTCTCCACCGTCACCGTCGCCGCCGTGACCGATGCGGTCAGCGCGCACGCCAATCCCAACCCGAGATGGATCCGTCTCATGATCTTACCTCCTCCTTACAAGATGACCTGGATGTCCCCTCGCCCTGAAGCGGGCGATCCGCCCGAAAGCTCAATCTGGATTGGTTCAAGCCCTTAAACGGAAGCGACACTGCGGCGGGTAACAGAAGAGG